>JBGOUW010000142.1:0-10136 GCA_041477755.1 Binatia bacterium | reverse complement strand
GGAGTACCGCGAACAGAGCGTGGTCCGCTCTGCCTAGTGTCGTGTCTGGCAAATCTCAGTCCTGTCGGATCGAGCCAGTCGATCGAGTGAACGTTCTGTCACCCTCTCCAAGAGGGAGAGAGAACCCACATTGCGGTGCGCTTCATCCTTGCGTGCGGTGCGGACATTTGCGAGACACGCCACTAGTGTTCACCGGTTCACGTCGTCGTGCCGGCGGCTGCGGGCAAGGGTTCGATCTGCAGCGGCGGGGGCTCGGTCTCGATCAGATACTCGAACTGCTGCCGGAATTCTTGCAGCGTCAACCCCACGGTAGCGGCGAACTTCGCCAGTTCGTGCGGGTCTTCGAAGTCATCGCGCCGCAGTCGGATCATGTAGCGCCGAGCGATGGCGTAGCGTGCGCTGAGGACGTCGACCATGCGGACACGCGTGCGACCGGTCTGCGGATCGATCAATTGGGCGAACGGGACGGGCACGAACTTCCCGCCTTGCATCGAGATCATCACGGCGTTGCCCGCGGCCAGCAGATACTTGGCGGCGCAGTAGCCGAGGTCGCGCGTGTATTCCATGTCGAAGGGTATCGGATCGGCGCAGCGCAGCTCGTACCCGATATTCTTCGCCGCGATCGTCGTCTTGATGCGGAACTGCTTGAGCCGAGCGATCACGGCGCGTTTGAGGATCTCACCGATGTCGACCTCGGCGATCCGGATGTTGCCATGGGTGTCGCGCTCGATATCCTCGACCTGCGCGAGCTCCTGCGGATCGATCCCGAGCACCACGCCCTCGGCGACCACCGCGACGCCGTCGCGCCGCCCAGCGCTGAGTCGCTTGATGATGGCGCCGACCAACGTATCGACGATGGCTTTGAATTGGATGCGGCCACCGCCGAACTCTTCCGGAATGAGCGTGAGCGTGGCGCCTGCGGCCTTGCCGATGCCGAGCGCGAGGTGGCCCGCTTTGCGTCCCATGGCGATGATGAAGTACCAGCGCGACGTGGTCTCCGCGTCGACCATCAGATTCTTGATGATCTCGACGCCGAGATGGCGCGCGGTCTGGTAGCCGAAGGTGTCGACGTGGGGCGGCAGATCGAGGTCGTTGTCGATCGTCTTCGGGACGTGAACCACGCGAATGCGGCCGGCGGATTTCTCCTCCAGTTTCATCGCCGAGAAGGCGGTGTCGTCGCCGCCGATGGTGATGAGCTGCGAGACGTTGAGGCGCAGCACTGAGATCACGGTGTTTTCGAGGTGCTGCGGGTCCAGCGTTGGGTTGGCGCGTGAAATGCCGATGTACGAGCCACCGCGAAAATGAATCCGGCTCACTTCCTCAATCGACAGCGGCCGCACGTGCTCGACATTCCCGTGCATGATCCATTCGAAGCCGTCGCGAATGCCGAGCACGTCGATACCTTCCACGATGCCGCGGATGGTCGCCGCGCCGATCACGCTGTTGATGCCGGGAGCGGGTCCACCCCCGACCAGGATCGCCATGTTCTTGCGGTGGCTCATGTTTGCAGTATCGGCCGACTTGACCGCAAATCAAGACCACGCGGCTTGCAGGCAGCGGCGCCGGCCGGGTTGACTTCGTGCGCCGCTGAACTTAGTTCCGGCGCATGCCGACCGCCCTCGATGTTCGGCGCGACATCGCGCGCGCGTTCTTCAGCTTCCTCGAAAGCAGCTTGGCGAACGATGAAGTCATCGCCGACAAGCAGTGCGTGCGCATGATTCTTGACAAGGGTGCGGCCGACAGTCGGGCCGCGCACAAGCGCTTCAACCGCGATGCGGCCTTCCGCAAACTAGTGTTCGGGAAGATCGACGACGCGGTGGTTGCGTGGTGTGAGCGGCGGGAAATCCGCGCCGATCCGTTCATGTGTTTCCGCTATGGCGGAGAAGAGCGCGGTCCGACGCAGCACGACACGGCCCTTGGCCTGGCCAAGCCGGCGATCGAGCGGACGTTCGAGCGTGTGCGCGAAGCGGTCTCTGAGCTGCCCGACGAGTCGTCGGTCTTCCGCGCGCCGACCAAAGCACCGGCGCCCGACTTTCGCTTGCAGACGCCGTTGCCGTTCGGTGCCGTCGGCGAGACCGTGTACACCGATGACCGCGCCGAGCTGGCCCGCGGCATCTATCGCGTCGCGATGTATGCGGCGACTGGCGGTGACGTCTCGCGCGGGTGGCGGTACGACTGCGGTCTGCTGATCTACTACGCGAGCGACCGCTTGCGGTCGGTGATCGGCGACGAGTTGTGGGAAGTCTGGCCGGAAGTGCAGCAGCGCCTCTGGGAATCCGGACGAGTGTGGGCACTGGCGCTGTGAGTGGCGCGGCGCTCACAATACGCGGGTCAGTTCATCGCGCTCCGACCAGGTGAAGCGCGCGCGCTTGCCGTCGCGGCGCGCGGCGATACCGCGGCCGCGTTGAACAGAGCCGATCACCACAGCGGGAATGCCGGCGCTAGCGAGCCGAGTGATGAGTGCCGCGGCGCGTGGCGCCGGCAGCGTCGCGAGCAAACTCCCCGAACCGATCAGTCCGAGCGGATTGATGGCGAAGTGGTCACAGAGTCTGGTTGTGAGCGGATGGATGGCGATGCGATCTAGATCAATCTCCAGACGGCATTCGGAGGCGGTCGCCAACTCGAACAGGCCGGCCGCCACGCCGCCTTCAGTCGGGTCGTGCATGGCCGTCGCCCCGGCGCGGGCAGCCATGCGAGCGTCATCGACGACTGAGATGCCTGGTCGGTGATGGAACTGGGCCGCCACCTGCTGGCCCCTGAGACCAAGAACCCGGCGCGCAACGGCGGGCCGTTCACGCGCGAGAATCGACGTGCCCTCGATGCCTGCCGATTTGGTCAGCACGACGCAGTCGCCCGGTCGCGCGCCCGCCGATGTGACCAGGTGCTTCTTGGCGACGAGCCCCTGCATGTCGCCAGCGATGATGGGCTGGGTGACTGCCCCAGAGACCTCGGTGTGGCCGCCGGTGATCGCGATGCCCAATCGTCGCGCGGCTCGGTCGATGTCCCGGAAGATTGTTCGTACTGTGGCCGCGGTGGTGCGAGGGGGCACGATCAACGTGGTCTGGAACCACCGAGGCGTCGCGCCCATGACCGCAACGTCGTTGGCGTTGACGTGGACCGCGTACCAGCCGATCTCGGCGGCCGTGAAGGTTACCGGATCGCTCTTGAGAATCAGGTACTGGTTTCCTAGGTCGATGACCGCCGCATCCTCTCCAAAGCGCGGCCCCACGCAGACGCTCGGGTCGGGCGCCCCGGTATAGCGGATCAATTGGCGTAGCAGCCGGATCGGGAGTTTTCCTGGCCGTAATGCGATCTGACTGTCACCGGTGCGAGAATGAGACACGCGAAGTCCCATAACCCGCGATGCTGGGTGAAGCAACGATTAACGGAAGCTGGGTGGCACGGGGAGTGCTGTGAATCAGAAGTCAGAGGGGTGCGTCAAAGAGGAATATGCAATTGGATGCGACAGAGAATCTCGCGCTGCTGAGCGACGAGAGCGGTTCAATCGAGGTCGCGCCGGATCTCGAAACCACGCCGCTGCCACGGGAAGACGACGAGGCAACGGCCGACGTGGAGGAAGAGCGTGCGGACGTCGATCTGACAAGCGTCTTTTTTGCTGATGTCGCGGAGACCGCGCGGCTCGACCGCGACGAGGAAACACAGTTGGCGAATGAGATCGCCATGCGGCGGGGGGTGATCGTGCGTCTGTTGCGCGGCCAGCGGCGACTCGTGTCGGCTGCCCTCGCCGACGCCGGCCGGAGCTTGGTCCACCCCGACGCTGACTTTCGGGAACGGGAGACGCTCCTCGTGCTCAACGAGGCGCGCCGTTGGATCGCCGCAGCTCCGTCGCCCAAAGAGCGCGAGCGGACCGCGCAGTTTGTCGGCAGACTCGAACCCGCGCTCGTTGCCTACCGCGCCGTCCGCGATCAGATGGTGACGGCCAACATTCGTTTGGTGGCGATGATTGCTCGCCGCTACCGCCACCCAACGCTGTCGTTGCTCGATCTGATTCAGGAAGGAACCATCGGTCTGGTCCGGGCTGTCGAGAAGTTCGAGCCCAGTCGTGGACTCAAGTTCAGCACCTACGCCGTGTGGTGGATCTGGCAGCAGATTGCTCGAGCGGGAGATTGCCAGGGATCGTTGATCCGTACTCCGGTACACTGGAATCAACTGCGGCGAAAAATGGCGCACATCCCCGCCGAGGCGGTGGGAGATGAGCGCGAGCGGATGGCTGCCGAGGCAAGCCTCAGCACCGAGCAAGTGGCGACGATGACACAGGCGCTCTACTGCGTGTCGTTGACCGCACCGATCGGCGCCGATGACGAGCGCACTCTGGACAGCATTCTACCGGCTCCCGACGAGTGGGAACCGGACAGTCTCATGTGTGGCCGAGAGTTGAACGTCCAGATGGCTGCGGCGCTCAACGAACTACCCGCGCGCGAAGCCGCGATTCTGCGCCTGCGCTTTGGTGTCAGTGGCGACTCCTGCGAGACGCTCGATGAGATCGGCATGCGCTTCGGGGTCAGCCGAGAACGTATCCGCCAGCTCGAGGCGCGCGCACTGCGCCAAATGCGGGTGATCTGCGAACGTCAAGGTCTCGGTGAGCTGCTGCACTGATGTGCTGCGCGTGTCACACCGCCACGCCATCGAGGCAGCCGTGCAGTTTAGTAACGCCGATGAATTGCGTGGAGGCGGCGCGCTTCGAACCGATCTCCTACAAAGGGTCGTGGCATGCTTTCTGCTCTGCTGATTGATCAGCAGGGATGAGGGAGAGTTCCCTCGAAGGGAGAGACCGAATGACGCACTCGCACGTTCCAACTGCGGTCAATGCCCAGCTGATGAAGGTTGGTTTGGAAGTGTTCCCGGTCTACGGTGACGAGGCGTCCGGATGGAGTGTTGATCCGGTCGACTTGGCGCCGGGGCAGCCCCAGGTGTTCCGCTATCGTTCACTCGACGAATTGTTCTTCGCGCTGGTCAATCTCAATCTGAGCCCGGAAGGCCAGGCTTAGGGGCGACCGAGCGAACTCTCTTATCTGCGTAGTCGCGATGTCTCGCACTCGTTGCACAAGCGTCTCGGCTGAGACGCGCTGGTTGCGCTCAGCGCCGTCCGACGCCATCCACAACATCAACGCCTCCGATTTGATCGGACCGCGTGAACGTCTCTCGTTAGCTTCAGTTTGATCGCGAGCCGTCATCGGGACGGTCGCGCGCTGCCATTACGGGCGGGCCGCCTTGGTGGTTTGCATGCTCTCCAGGTAGGAGATGATGTCATCAATCGTCTTCGACTGCGGCGAACGGTCGAGTTCCTCTTCGCCGGCTGGGCGCCAGAACGTTTCGCCCCAGATGGGCAGGTCGCGCGAACCGTGCGCATCAACTGCCTTGGTCTGATCCAGTACCCTGAGCAAGTCGGAACGCGGAAAGCCTCCAGCTTTTTTTGCCAAACCGGTTAGGTCGGTTGGCGGTACACGAAACGCCACGCGCATGGGGCTAGTACCCGTGCCGTTCTCACCATGGCACACGGCGCAGTACTGCTGATAAGCGCGCTGTCCGTCGTTTGGCCGAGCCATGGTTGGCTGAGCGGTTGCCAGGGTCAGGCTGAAACTGATTGCTAAGACAGCCACCGAGGGAAGCTTGCCTGTTGATCCAAGCAGGGAAGGCGGGGACGACTTGGGTTGCATGCGCGACCGTCGGGGCTTCACGATGTCGAGCGATATCGCAGATGAGCGTCCGAAGCTCAAGTGGATGCTCGACCGTCCCCGCTGTGCGCGCCTGCGGCTCGTGCGCAGCTGATGAATCCGCGGTGCGACTGATCGAATCACTGACACAGCCGAATGCGCCGGCGATTCGACCCTAGGGGATTTTACTGAGTAGGCAGGTACTAGAAAATGCGGTAAGAATGCATCTAACTGTTGTCGGTAGGTTGGGAGGCAGCGGCGGGCACGAGGCAGGAGAGGGAAATAGGTCCAGCGTGCCTGCCGCGGGGGCACGTAGGAGAGAGCGATGCCGAACTTTAGAGCGACCGTACGATTCCACGACGTACCCGGCCCGGATGTGTTGACCGCGCGCAAGACACTTGAGGAGCGCATCCAGACGTCGGGCCTGGGTCACTGGCGAGTCGTCGATATCGTGAAGGAAGGTGCAACCCGTCGGTCCGCAAATGCAGCGGCCGCCCGGTGGCGCACTGACCGCGACATTGCCGGCAAGCTGATGATCATGGGTGCGGCCGTCTGGGCGGTGTGGTTCTTCTGGATACTAGCCGACTAGCCGAGTCGTCGATCGCCAGGTTCGCAGTCCCATTACCTTGTGGGTTTTCGCCTGCCGGGCAGCAGTTCAAATGGCGCCTCTGCCGACCTTGGCCTTTGCTGGCGTGCTGGCGGCGTTGATTTCAAAGTTTAGCGATCGCGTCCGGGGTTGACCCCTCTAGTGGGCGCGCTGCATACCTGACCAACCCAGCTTCCCTCCGCGGCGACGATGTGCCCGCCGCCAAGCATAGGCAGCGGCGAAGAGCGCATCCGTTGCCCGCGCCCCTCTCCGACAGTGCCGCGCCGTTGCATGCGCGACGAAAGCTGTTATCCATCGGACCAAGCCGAACAGGAGATTGGCCACAATGAGTGAGAGCCCAAGAGCCGAATCGACCGCGCCCACAGCCGGCACCGACTTCATCCGCCAGATCGTCGCCAGCGATTTGAAAAGCGGCAAGCATTCGTCCGTGTGCACCCGCTTTCCACCCGAACCGAACGGCTATCTGCACATCGGTCACGCGAAATCGATCTGCCTGAACTTTGGCATCGCGCGCGAGTTCGGCGGCGTCTGCCACCTGCGTTTCGACGATACCAACCCAGTCAAGGAAGATGTCGAGTACGTCGATTCGATCCAGGAAGACGTGCGCTGGCTGGGCTTCGATTGGGGCGACAAGAAGTTCTACGCCTCGGACTACTTCGAGCGTCTCTCCGAGTACGCCGTCGAGTTGGTCCGAAAAGGCAAGGCGTACGTCTGTCACCTCACAGCGGAGGAGACGCGCGCCTACCGGGGCACACTCACTGAGCCGGGAAGGAACAGCCCGTACCGCGACCGTCCGGTCGAAGAAAACCTGGAACTGTTCGAGCAGATGCGGCGCGGCGAGATCGAGGAAGGTACCTGCGTGTTGCGGGCAAAGATCGACATGGCGTCGGGCAATATCAATATGCGCGATCCCGCCGTCTACCGCATCAAGAAAGCCCACCACCATCGCACCGGCGATACATGGTGCATCTATCCTATGTACGACTTCGCGCACGGGCTCTCCGACGCCATCGAAGGGATTACCCACTCGATCTGCACGCTCGAGTTCGAGGATCACCGCCCGCTCTACGACTGGTTACTCGACCAGCTCGACGTGCCCTGCCACCCGCAGCAGATCGAGTTTGCCCGTCTGAACGTGACCTACACGGTGCTCAGCAAACGCAAGCTGTTGCAGCTCGTGCGCGATGGGCACGTCGATGGATGGGACGACCCGCGCATGCCCACCCTCGCCGGCTACCGCCGCCGCGGTTACACGCCCGAGTCAATCCGTAGGTTCTGTGACCGCATCGGTGTAGCCAAGGCGAATAGCACGGTCGATGTCGCCATGCTCGAACACAGTATCCGCGAAGACCTCAACCAGCGCGCCCCGCGAGCGATGGCGGTCCTCAAGCCGCTGCGGGTGGTCCTCGACAACTACCCGGCCGATCACGTCGAGCAACTTGAGGCAGTCAACAACCCGGAGGACCCGTCCGCCGGTACACGCACGGTGCCGTTTTCCAAGATCCTGTACATCGAGCAGGATGACTTCCGCGAAGTGCCGCCGCCGAAGTACTTCCGGCTCTCTCCGGGCAAGGAGGTGCGCCTGCGCTACGCCTATTTCGTCACGTGTCAGCGCGTCGTGAAGGATCCGCAGACCGGCGCGGTGACCGCGGTCCACTGCACCTACGATCCCGCCACCCGCGGCGGCGACTCCCCCGACGGGCGCAAAGTGAAGAGCACTCTGCACTGGGTCTCGGCGCCACATGCCGTCGATGCCGAGGTCCGTTTGTACGAGCGACTGTTCGCCGTGGAGTTTCCGGACCGCGAAGAGAACTTCCTCGACGCGATCAACCCCGACTCACTCGAGGTCCTGCAGGGTTGTAAACTCGAGCCTTCGCTCGCCGCCGCGCGACCCGCCGATCGAGTGCAGTTTGAGCGCCAGGGCTACTTCTGCGTCGATCCAAAACTCTCGAAACCCGGCGCGCTGGTCTTCAACCGCATCGTCGGATTGAAGGACGCCTGGGCAAAGATCGAGAAGAAGCGGGCGCTGTGAGGTGGGTCGGTCTGATGTGGGCCACGTTCGTCGGCCAGGTGCTAAGCGTAACGGGCACTGCCAGATCGAGTTAGCACCGCCCGCGCGAATCACGCGACGTCCTTCCGAAGAAGCCGAAGCTCCGCGCGGCGGCCTGTGCCTTGCTGGAACGCTTGACTAGGGTGCTCACCTGCGGATGATGAGCGATGCCAATTGGAAAGAGCCAGCCACCATGCAGACACAGTACAGCCACAGAGTGGAGCAGGAACGGCGAGCCAAGGAACGATTGCTCGCCGAGCTCCACACTTGGGAACGACGGCTCGTGCTGCGTTCTCTCGAAGAAGCAATTCGATTGATCGAGTCAGAGAAGGTTGCGAAGCTGACTGGGCAACACCTTCACTGCATCGCGGAGTATGACGCGATCACGATTGACGGAGAATGTTTCTTCGATAAGGCATTCACCAGCGGCAAGGAAGTGGCCGCCTGCCTCGCCTTCGCGATGGAACTTGGCTGGCGCGAGGCGCTCGATGACATGGTGCGACTTAGGGCCATACTGATCGAGCGCGGCGTTGGCGCCGCCACGGGCGCGCGCGAGAATCAGACAGCGGACTCGTGATATGAGAGTCGACGTGAATGGCGCCGGTCCCCGCTAACAGCTAACAGCGTAACACCCTGACAGCCTAGTTCTCGATCGACTTCGCATAGTCGTCCCAGCCGGTGACGCCCATCTCGGCGAAGAGACGTCGCGCTTCGGCGAGGTCGCGCGCCATACCCTCCGCGTCGCCACGCAACCGGGCGAGTCCCGCGCGCTCGAGCAAAAGGAAGGGGAGACACCCCGCAATATCGTGGCGCTGGATCACCTCGAGCGTCTCGCTGACCTGGGCTTCGAGATCGTGCTGCTGTTGCCGTCCGCCGACCATGCGCAGGACGCGCGCCCGGACTGAGCCCAGGTACCCGAGGATGAGAGGCAGGTGACCGGCCCGCGCCTGCTCGATGCACCGTTGCGCCAGGGCGAGACTCCGCTCGGCGTCGCTCATCCCCGCCCGGCAGACCGCCTGGTATCCGTCGATCAGCGCGGCCCACTCGCGACCGGCGCTGCTGGTTGACATGAGCGTGCGCGCGCGCTCGAGGAACGCGTCGCCTTCCTCCCAGCGGAGCGCGAGGAAGCTCGCCACACCGCAGGTGAGCAATGCGTACACGATGTTGTGGGCGTCGCCGAAGCGTTCCGCCATCTGCAGGGATTCGCTGCCGCACCGGCGGGCCGCATTCGCATCGCCCACGATCCAATGAGTCCAGACACGGTCGGAGGCAGGTGAGGACATGTCCGAACGCACACCCGGCCTATTGAGGAGCGCAGGCAGCCGGTTCACGAATTCCAGCGCGTCGCGAGGTCGACCCATGAAGGTCTGCGCCACGGCACGGAGCGAGAGACACTCGACGTAGGGCCGCCAGCCGAGCACCTCGACATCCGCGCCGGCGTCGCCCCCGCCGATCTCGGCCGCCTGGTCGAAGATACGGACCGCCTCGTGCAGCCGCCCCTTCCAGACGAAGGCCCGCCCCAGGGCGAAGCGCGCGAAGAGCTGAACGGGACGGTCGCACTCCGCATCGGCGAGGGTCAGCGCACGCTGCGCGTGCGCGATCACGGCCGGCCAGTCACCCTGCCCGGTCTTGAGCCAGCCATACGCCGCTTCTACCAGGGCCTCGGTGCGGCGATCGCCCGCTTGCCGCGCAAGAGCGATCGCCTCCAGGAAGACGGCTTCGGACTCGGTCGGGTCGGCGCCCAGGCGATCGAGCGTGTTGATCAGCTCGGGGTACACCTCGAGGAGCAGCCGCGTGCGCTCGG
>JBGOUW010000060.1:0-14166 GCA_041477755.1 Binatia bacterium | reverse complement strand
CCGACGGCGAGCAATCGTACGGCTGGGATCCGGTGATCGCAGGTGATCACGTGTGGTTCATGGACAACGGCGATCATCGCTACGTCTACACCATGCGTGATGTCGGCGTAGCGACCGGTCCGCTCCATCTCGTCCGCGTGAGCGCGAATGATTGCCGCGACGTTGACGTCTTCACCCCGTTTGACGCCGCGCACGGCACGATCACCAATCCGCCCCTGTTTGACCCGACACGAAACATCGCGGTGATCTACGACAGCGGCAACGCGCGTGTGGCCGGCTTCCGCTTCCACGGCAGTGGGCGCTTCGACCGGCTGTGGGAGCAGCCGTTCGGTGCGTCGAATCACTTCCTGCTGTACGGTGACACGGGCGAGATCGTCGTCAACGACTATCGCGACGGCGCCGAGCATGCCGTCGTGCTGAACATCGATACGGGCGCCGAGCGCGGGCGCGTGGCGATCGGCAGTTCGGTGCAGTCGGTGCTGTTCCAGTCACCCGGCTGGGCGCGGGATTTCTACGTCTGCACCTTCACGACGCTGGCGCGTGTGTCGGTTGAGCCGATCGACTGAGCGGCCTTGCATCGGCCAGGCGCCTCTACCTATAACCCGCTCCATCATGCGGCTCGCGAATCAGGTGGCGATCGTGACCGGGGCGGGGCAGGGGATCGGGCGCGCGATCGCGCTCGCATACGCGCGGGAAGGCGCGCGCGTGATGGTCGCGGAACTCAGAGCCCATCGCGTCGAACGCACGGTTGGCGAGATCGCTGAGGCGGGCGGTGTCGCCGCCGGGGTCGAGGTCGACACGGGAGTTCGGGTACAGGTCGAGCATATGGTCGCGGAGACCAGGCGGCGCTTTGGCCAGCTCGACATCCTGGTTCACAACGCGCAGCGCTACGCGCCGCACACGCCGCTGGAGAACGTCACCGATGAGCAATTCGACGGCGTGTTCACCTCGGGCGCGAAGGGCGCGCTGTGGGCGATGCAGGCCGCGTTTCCGTTGCTGCGCGAGCGCGGAGGGCGGATCATCAACATCGTGTCGCTGGCAGCGGAGCGCGGCGATCCCGGGCTCGGCCCGTACAATGCAACCAAGTTGGCGATGCTGGCGCTCACGCGCACGGCGGCGCGCGAGTGGGGCAAGTACAACATCCTGGTGAACGCGATCGCCCCGGCGGCGCTGACGCGCCGTGGCCAGGATTACGCGGCCCGCGATCCTGAGCGGTTTGCGCAGATCATGGCTGAGCGACCGATCGGCCGTCTTGGCGATCCGGGTGAAGACATCGCCCCGGTTGCCGTGTTTCTCGCCTCGGCTGACTCGCGCTATCTCACCGGCCACACCCTCTACGCCGACGGCGGCGCACATATCTCTTCCGTCTAGGTCAATGGATCTCGGACTCAGCGGACGGGTTGCAGTCGTGACCGGCTCGAGCGCCGGCATCGGCAAGGCCATCGCCGAGGCGCTGGCGCGCGAAGGCGCGTCCGTGGTGATTGGCGCACGCGGCGGCGAACGACTCGAGCAGACCCGCGGCGAACTCGCAGCGATTGGTTCACCGATCGAGGCGGTGGTTGCCAACGTGGGCACGCGCGCGGGAGCCGATGCGTTGATCGACGCAGCGGTACGACGTTTCGGTCGATTGGACATGCTCATCAACAACGCAGGCGGCGCGTCTGGACCGGCGGGATTCCTCGCGCTGTCTGACGACGACTGGCAACGCGTGTGGGAGCAGACATTGATGAGCGCCGTGTGGTGCTCGCGCGCTGCCATTCCACACATGCAGCGCCAAGGCGGCGGCACCATCGTCATGATCGGCTCGACCTCGGGCCATCAACCGGATGTGGTGGTGCCGCACTACAACGTGGCGAAGGCGGGCTTGATCAGTCTGAGCAAGACGCTGGCGAACAGTTTTGGCAGCGACCACATCCGCGTCAACATCGTCTGCCCCGGGCTCACGCGCACGCCGGCGATCGAAAAGACCGCCCTGCGCCGGCTCGAAGAGGCCGGTCAATCAACGCAAGACATGAGCGCGTCCGAAGCGGTCAACGCGTATTGGAGCTCGCGCCGCAGTTTCCCACTTGGCCGCGTCGGCGAGCCGGAAGACATCGCCGGACTGGTGACCTTCCTGTGCTCCGATCGCGCGTCGTGGATCACCGGCGACTGTTTCAACGTCGACGGCGGTTGGACGAAGTCGATGCTGTAGCTCAGACGGTTAGACTTTCACTCCGGCTTTTCGCCATCCAAAACAACAGCTCGGCAATTTGCTCGAAGGCGCGGAAGCGTTCGTCCTTCGTCTGTCCCAAGTGGAAGCGGTGGTAAATTTGCTGGATCACCACCGCGATCTTGAAGAGGCCAAAGACGTAGTAGTACGGCACCTGCGAGACATCAACGCCGCGCCGCTGGCCGTAGCGCTCGACGGCTTCACGGCGAGTGAGGAAGCCCGGGACGTTGGACGGCATACCGCCGCCTTGGGTGCCGCCTCCCAGGCCTTCGCCCGCCTCGATCCACAGTGAAAGCAGCGTGCCGAGGTCGGCGAGCGGGTCGCCGATTGTACACATGTCCCAATCGAACACGGCGACGACGCGGCCTGGATCGCTGCTGTCGAGCATCATGTTGTCAAGGCGCCAGTCGTTGTGCACCAAGGTTGGTGCGGGTGACGCGGGCAGGTGCTCGCGCAGCCACCGCGACAGCTCGTCGACCACCGCCATCTCCTTCGTCTGCGCGCGCACGTAGCGCGCGGTCCAGCCGTCGACCTGGCGCTGGAGAAAGCCGTCAGGCTTGCCCAGATCCGCGAGGCCGGCGGCGCGATGATCAACTTCGTGCAAATCGGCCAACGCATCGATCAACACTTCACTGATGCGACGATTGATTGCGGCATCGTTGCCGCTACCGAACGCGGGCGGAATAGCCCGGCGGATCACGGTGCCGCGCCGCCGCTCCATCACAAAGAACGGCGCCCCGATGATCGAAGCATCATCGCAGAACACGTACGCGCGCGGCGCTAGCGGATAGGCATCGGGCAAGCGGGAGAGCACGCGAAACTCGCGCGCCATATCGTGAGCGCCAGCTGCCACTGGGCCGTTGGGCGGCCGCCGCAGCACGTACTCGGTGCTACCGAATCGGAGCAGGTAGGTGAGATTAGCGTGCCCGCCGGCGAATTGTACGACTTCAAGCGGAGCGTCCGAGCCAGGCAGCTTGCCATCCAAGTACGCCGAAACGCGTGGGTGATCGAAGTCCTCTCCGGTTCGGATGGCGATGATTTCGCTATCAGGTTGTGACGGTGGGCTTTGCGAATCGGTGGCCATAGGATCTCCTGCGGCTTCAGAAGCACGAACGCCCCGATGCCGGTATGGCATCAGGGCGTCGAGTCATTGCGGGGGGAGGATTTGAACCTCCGACCTTCGGGTTATGAGCCCGACGAGCTACCGGACTGCTCCACCCCGCGTCATCGTGAGCGCGTACAGATAGCGGTCGCACCGATTGATGTCAACGCGCTCGACTTCTCAGGAACAATGGCAGTACAAGTAGAAACCATGGAGCCGCTGCCGCACCACTATCGGGTTACACTTACCGGTGGAAGTACTGGATCGGCGACCGCAACTGCGACTGGATTGCCGGCGTTGGAGGTGGCTCCCCCGTTGCCGTTTGGCGGCCCGGGTAATCTATGGTCGCCTGAAGAGTTGCTGCTGGAGTCGGTGGCGAGCTGCCTTCTGTTCACCCTTCGCGCGGTCACCAACGCGTCCAAAATCCCCTTCACGATGGCGACGTGCGAGGCGGAGGGGATCCTCGATCGCGTCGATACGGGGTTGGCGTTTCGGGAGATCGTTCTCCGCGTCAAAGTTGCGGCTCCCGCTGGCTCCAACGTCGAGCGCCTCGCGCGCTTGGTGCAAAAGGCCGAGCAGAGCTGCCTGATCAGCCGTTCCCTCCGGACCCCTGTCCGGGCCGAGGTAGACATTGTGGCCGAGGACCTAACGCAGGTCTAACTCCTCTCGAAAATTGCCATTTTTTTCTTGACACGCGGCGCCAGCCCTTCTATATGTCTGCTCCGGAGTGGGATGAAGTGGAGGATGTTGGGGTAATCGGCCACAACGGCCCAGTCGGTGGGGCATGTTTCGCGGAACGTTCGAACACACGATCGACGATAAAGGGCGCGTCAGTGTGCCCGCTAAGTTTCGCGACGCCTTGATGGCCGCTGGTGATGATCGGGTTGTGCTCACCAACTTTTTCGTCGACGCGCTGCGTTGCTTAGACGTGTATCCCCACGCGGCGTGGGCGCAATTGGAGGAGCGGCTGCGAGCGCGGCCGCAGTTCAACGCCAAGATGATGCGGTTCCAAAATTACTACTTTGCCGGCGCGCATGAGTGTCAGCTCGACAAGCAGGGCCGCATTCTGTTGCCACCGACGTTGCGAGACTACGCAGCGCTCAAGCGCGATGTCACCCTTACTGCCGCGGGCGAGAAGTTTCGCATTTGGGATCGCGAGGCGTGGGCGAAGGTCTTCGCGGATGCCGAACAGGAATTGATGGCCAAACCCGACTCGTTGTCGGAATTGGAGATCTAGAGATGTTGCCACTGTCGATCGATCAGCGTGTGCTGGCGCGGCGCGACCCAGTCGAAGCCGTCCTGCGGGAAACGCGCTGGCGGCCGACGAACATTCGCGAAGCGGTCAGCGCCGAAGTGCGCGCGCTCGCGGTGTGGATTGGAGTCTTGGTGTTCGTGGGTGTGGTGGTTGGATTGGGGTATGTGTGGATGCGGTTGTTGGTGGTGGATGTCGGCTACCGGCTGTCGGCGACGCGTCAGCTTGTGGAGCGGTTGGAGCAGGAGGGGCAGGAACTCGCAGTAGAAGCTGCCGCCGCCGACACGCCGGGCCGACTGGAACAGGAAGCACACCTACGGCTCGGCTTACAGCGACCGGAACGCGGACAGGACGCTGTGTTGCCATGACGGTGTCGGCGGCGCGCGACCGCATGGCCGCGACGGCGGTGGTGTTTTTCACCCTCTTCGTCGTCGTTCTCGGACGCGCCGTCTACCTCACGGTCATTCTCGGACCGGAACTCAAGGAGCTCGCCGCCAAGCAACACCAACAGCGCACGGCGGAGCCCCCGCTGCGTGGCCCGATCGTCGATCGCAACGGTGAAGCGCTGGCCCTCACCGTGGACGCGGTCGCCGTCTTCCTTCGCCCGCGCGAATTTACCGGCGCGGAATCGACCCCGGTGCTCGCTCGTATGCTGAGAATGCCGATGTCGGAGATTGCCGCCAAAATCGCGAGTAGCTCGCCGTTCGTCTGGCTCGATAGGCAGATGCCGCTCGACCGATGGTCGGAGCTTGCCGCGTTCCATTTGCAAGGCGTTGGCAGCCAGCCGAGTCGGCGCCGCCACTATCCTCACGGCCAACTGGCGGCGCACCTCTTGGGTTTCACCAACGTCGACGCGCAGGGCATCGAGGGCATCGAACTGCGCTACGATCACAGTCTACTGTCCGCGGTCGAATCCGTCAGCATCGAACGCGATGCGCGCGGCCGGCCGATGATGGTGAATGCGGCCGCGCCGCCACGACAACATTCGGGCGCCCGCGTGGATCTGACGATCGACGGCCCGCTGCAACATGTGGCCGAAGAAGAGCTCAGGAAGGCGGTTCGCGAGCATCAAGCCGAAGCGGGCGTGGCGATTGTGCTCGATCCGCGCACCGGTGAGATTCTCGCTCTGGCCAACGAGCCGTCATTCGATCTCAACGATCCGGCGGCCGCTCCGGCCGCGAGCCGCCGCAATCGCGTGATCACAGACTCCTTCGAGCCCGGCTCGACCTTCAAGACCTTCACCGCCGCCGCGGCGTTGGAAGCCGGAGTCGTCAAACCCGAGGACCGCATCTACTGCGAGAACGGCAGCTACGCGATCGGCCGCCGCGTGGTGCACGATCACGAGCGCTACGGGTGGCTGTCGTTTGCTGAAGTGATCCAACACTCCAGCAACATTGGCACCGCCAAGGTCGGCGAACGCGTGGGTGCGACGCGCTTGGCCGCGCTCATCGATGCCTTCGGTTTCGGAAAACCAACCGGGGTCGACCTGCCAGGCGAAGTCGGTGGGTTGCTGCGTCCGGTCGAGAAATGGGGCCGCATCCATCTCGTCACGACCAGTTTCGGCCAAGGCATCGCAGTGACGCCGATGCAGCTGGTGCGCGGGTACGCCGCGATTGCCAACGGAGGCATGCTGCTCAAGCCCTACGTGGTCCAGCGCGTCGTGGGTGAAGACGGTCGCGTGCTGCGCGAGCAGCACCCCGAAGTGGTCGGCCGCGTGATCTCTCCGCGCACGGCGCAGACGCTCACCACATTGCTCGAACGCGTGGTCGAGGGTGGTACCGGCACCAAGGCGAGCGTTGAGGGCTTCACCGTCGCTGGCAAGACCGGAACGGCGCAGAAGGTCGAACACGGCCACTACTCCGCGCGCGGGCGCATGTCGTCGTTCATCGGTTACGTACCGGCCGAAGATCCGCGTTTGGTGATCTTGGTGGTGATCGACAGTCCGAAGGGGATGACCTACGGCGGATTGGTTGCGGCTCCAGCGTTCAAACGCATCGCCGAGTACGGGTTGGGGCGACTTGGCCTGCGGCCCTCCGCGCCGTCGCTGCCGGCGCCCGAGATGGCGGCGCTCACCGCGCAGCCGGTGGTGTGGAAAGTGGTCGAAACCGGTGGCGGCATGCCGAGCTTTCTCGGCCTCAGCATGCGCGAAGCCTTGGTGCGCGCGCACCGCGCCGGTTGGGACGTTCGCATCGAAGGCAGTGGCTTTGTGGTGGCGCAAGATCCGTCGCCGGGCGCTGCCGCCGGTACCGACCGTACGTTGCGCCTGGTCTTTGGCACGCCCACACTTTGAGATATGAAGAACGCGGAGCTGGCGCTCGATTGTGCTCCCTCGATGACTTGGACGCTCGCCGACGTACTCACCGCGACCGGTGGCGTGGTCGCCTCCGGACTTGCGCGACCGCTGATCTTTAATTCGGTCTCCACCGATACCCGTCGGCTCGCACCTGGCGCGCTGTTCGTCGCGCTCACCGGTCCGACCCACGACGGTCATCGCTTCGCCGCCGACGCCCTCGCGCGCGGTGCGCGCGCCGCCATGGTGCGCACGGTGCCCGACAACGTGGCCGCCGTCGACGCCATCGTCGTTCCGGATCCCCTCGTGGCGCTCGGGCGACTCGCGGCGTGGACGCGCCACCGACTGGCGCCGCGCGTGATCGCCATCACCGGCAGTAACGGCAAGACCACTACGAAGGAAATGGTCGCCGCCATCTGCGACCACGCCACCTTTGCACCGCCGCGATCGCAGGTCCTGAAAACCGTTGGCACGGAGAACAATCTCATCGGTGTCCCGCTCACCTTGCTGCGGCTCACCGGTCACGAGGCGGTGGCGGTGCTTGAAATGGGCATGAGCGAACCGGGCGAGATCGCCAAGCTTGCGGCGATCGCCGATCCCGATGTCGGGGTGGTTACGAACGTCGGCCCGGTGCACCTCGAAGGGTGCGGCAGTCTGGCTGGCGTGGCAGCGGCGAAGGGTGAACTGTTCGCCGGCATGCGCCGCGACGCCACCATCGCCGTCAACCGCGACGATGAATGGGTAGTCAAAATCGCTGCGAGCTTTGTGGGGAGACGCATCGAGTTCGGGACTAGTGGTGATGTTGAAGCGCGTGCGGTGACCGACTTCGGCCTCGATGGGGTGGCGTTCGATCTCTGCGTTGGCGGTCGCACCGCAAAGGTTCGCGTGCGCATTCCCGGTCTGCACAACGTCGCCAACGCACTGGCGGCCGCCGCGGTCACCTACGCGATCGGCCTCGATCTCGACACCATCGCCGCGGGGCTGGATGCAGTGGCGGCGCCGCCGAAACGAATGCAGGTGGTGCGGCTGGCCAATGGGACGACACTCCTAAACGATTCGTACAACGCCAATCCGGCCAATGTGGAAGCGGCGTTGCGCGTGTTGACGCGCCAAGCGGGCCGGTCGGTGGCCGTGCTCGGGGAGATGCGCGAACTCGGCGCGGAGAGCGATACGCTTCATCAGCGCATCGGCGCACTCGCAGCGCAGCTCGGTGTGCGTGTGCTGGTCACAGTCGGTGCGTGCGGGGAGGCGCTGGCGACCGGTGCCCGCGCCGGCGGGCTCGGCCCGGCGGCGGTGCATGTGTGCGCGGATCCGGCGGCGGCGGCCGCCGCGGTGGCAACGCTCTGGCAACGCGGCGACGTGATCTTGATCAAAGGTTCGCGTGGTCCGGCGACCGAAGAGGTCGTGCGCCTGCGCGGCTCGCGCATGGCGGAAGTGGTGCGGTTGTTGGAGGAGGCGGGGGGTCGCTCGTGATGCTGTATCATCTTCTCTATCCGCTCCACAGCGAACACAGTGTGTTCAACGTGTTCCGCTACATCACCTTCCGCTCGCTGATGGCGGCGATGACCTCGCTCGCCATTTCCTTCTTGCTCGGCCCGTGGCTGATTCGCCGCCTGACCGAACACCAGATCGGCCAGGTTGTGCGCTCCGACGGTCCCGAGCGCCATCTGACCAAAGCGGGAACGCCGACAATGGGCGGCACGCTGATTCTGTTCTCACTCATCCTCGCGACGCTGCTGCTCGCCGATCTCACCAACACCTACGTGTGGCTGGTGATCGCGGTGACGCTCGGATTCGCCGTCATCGGCTTTCTCGACGACTACCGCAAGCTAGTCCAGAAAAACTCCGCCGGGCTGTCGGGACGCCAGAAGCTGATGGGCCAGTTCGCGCTCGCGTTCGCGGCGGCGATCTTTCTCTACTGCAAGCCCGGGTTCACCACCACGGTGAGCTTTCCGTTCTTCAAAGACCTCCACCCGGATTTTGGTGTGTTCTATATCCCGTTCGCGGCGGTCTTCGTGGTCGGGTTCTCCAACGCGGTGAACCTCACCGACGGTCTCGATGGGTTGGCGATCGGTCCGGTGATGACGACGGCGGGCGCGTATCTCGTGTTTGCTTATGTTGCCGGCAACGTCAAGAACGCCGAGTATCTCCAGATCCCGTACGTCGCGGGTGCCGGCGAATTGGCGATCTTCTGCGCCGCGGTTGTCGCGGCCGGCCTCGGATTTCTGTGGTTCAACGCGTATCCGGCGATGATGTTCATGGGCGACGTGGGGGCGTTGCCGCTGGGGGCGGCGCTCGGCATCGTGGCGCTGCTGACGAAGCAGGAGCTGGTGCTCGTGCTCGCCGGTGGGATCTTCGTCGTTGAGGCGCTCTCGGTCATGCTGCAGGTCGGGTGGTACAAGTTGCGACGGAAACGCATCTTCCGCATGGCGCCGATCCATCATCACTTCGAGTTGCAAGGCTGGCCCGAGCCGCAAATCATCGTCCGCTTTTGGATCGTCTCGGCGATCTGTGCGATCGCGGCGCTCAGCACGCTCAAGTTGCGGTAGGCGTACGGATGAACCTCGCCGGCCAACGCGTGGTCGTGATCGGAGGCGGTCGAACCGGGCAGGCGACCGCACGGTTTCTGGTCGATCGCGGTGCCACCGTATGCGTGATCGAGCGCAACGCCGCTGTCCTGGCGCGGCTGACGCTGCCGCCAAAGGTCGAGCGCGTGGTCGACGACGCTGGCGAGGCGCTGCTGCGTAGGATCGACCTCGTGGTGCCGAGCCCCGGTATTGCGCGCACACACCCGCTGCTGCAACGTGCGGTGGCGCGCGGCATCGCTGTGATGAGTGAAATCGAACTCGCCTATCGCTTCTTGCCGTGCCCGCTGCTGGCGATTACGGGTACCAACGGGAAGAGCACGACCACAACGTTGCTGGGCGAGATGCTGAAGGCGAGCGGTGGCCCGATCTTCGTTGGCGGCAATCTCGGCACACCGCTGATCGACGCCGTACAGACCGATGCGCCGGCGTATCGCGCCGCCGTCGCTGAGATCTCCAGTTTTCAACTCGAGTGGGTGCAGACCCTTCGGCCACGCATCGGCGTGCTGCTCAATCTCACGCCCGATCACCTCGATCGCTATCCCACGGTGGCCGAGTATGGGATGGCGAAGGCGGCGCTGTTGGCGCGCCAGCACTCCGATGACCTCGCGGTGCTTAACCGCGACGATCCCTGGGTATGGGAGCAGCGGCTGCACACCCGCGCGACCTGCGTTTCGTTCGGCCGCGAGCCGGTTGAGTTCGGCGCTTTCGTCGATGGCGACGACCTCGTCTATTGGGGACCGGATCCGCACGCACGTCGGTTTGCCCTCGCCCGTGTGAAACTGCAGGGCGCCCACAACCGCGAGAACATGCTCGCGGCGGTGACAGCGGCATCGCTCTGGGGTGTGCCGGCCGATGCGATTCAGCGCGTTCTGGAACAGACCGAGGGCTTACCACACCGCTTGCAACTCGTGCGCGAGCGCGCCGGTGTGCGCTACTTCGACGACTCAAAGGGCACCAACGTCGGCGCCGTGATCAAGTCGATCGAGAGCTTTGCCGACAATGTGATTCTCCTGCTCGGTGGCTACGACAAGGGCGGCGACTTCTCCGTGCTGCGCCCATTGCTCGCCCAGCGGGTGAAACAGGTGGTCCTGTTCGGCAAGGCGGGCGCCACGATCGCGGCGCAGATTTCCGGAGCGGTGCCGATGGTCGAGGTGGCGAGCTTGACCGACGCTGTGCCGGCCGCGGCGGCGACCGCGCGGCCCGGTGACACGGTGCTGTTGTCCCCTGGCTGCGCCAGTTTCGATGAATTCACCGACTACACGGCGCGGGGGCGGCGCTTCCGCGAGCTGGTGGAGGCGTTGTGAGCACGCTCGCGCTGCCGGGCTGGCGCACGCTGCAGCGGCGCGTGGTGATGCCACGCTTGCACCGGCCCGACTGGTGGTTGCTGATTGCGGTGGCGGGCCTGGTTGGGCTCGGCATCGTCTTGGTGTTCAACGCGAGTTACTTCTACGCACTCGATCGCAGCGGCGATCCGTATCTGTATTTTCGCAAACACCTGCTCTCGATTGCGATGGGTGGGACGCTCGCCGTCGCCGTATCGAAGATCCGCATCGAGCTACTCGAACGTAGTGCTCACGTCCTACTGCTGCTCGGGCTCATCTCGCTGGTCCTCGTTTTGATTCCGCACGTTGGCCTGGTGCGCGGGGGGGCGCGGCGATGGATCGGGATCGGCGGCTTTTCGGTCCAGCCCTCGGAGTGGGTGAAGATTGCGCTAACGATCTATCTCGCGCAATCGATTGCGCGGCGCGGCGAGAAGATGGCCTCGTTTACGATGGGCATTCTTCCGCACTTGATCGTGGTGGGGGTGTGCATGGCGCTCATCGTGGTGCAGCCCGACTTCGGGACTGCGGCGATCCTCGGCTTGTTGCTGATGGCGATGCTGTTTGCCGGTGGGGCGCGCGTGCTGCACCTGCTGGCGCTCGCCGTGCCCGGGATTCTGCTGGCCGCCTTCACCATCATGCACGCCGGCTACCGCATGCGGCGCATCATGGCGTTCCTCGATCCGTGGAAGTACAGCAAGGACATCGCCTTCCAGCTCGTGCAGTCGTTGATCGCGTTCGGCTCGGGCGGTGTCGCGGGCGTCGGGCTGGGCCAGAGCAAACAGAAGCTCTTCTTCCTGCCCGAGGCGCATACCGATTTCATCTTTGCCCTCGTGGGTGAGGAACTCGGGTTGTTCGGCGTCCTGCTGGTGCTCGCGCTGTTTGGGCTGCTCGGCATGCGCGGCTTCCGGGTCGCGTTGCGGCACCCCGATCGCTTCGGAAGCTTACTGGCATTCGGGCTGACTTTGGTGCTATTGCTCGAAGCGGTGGTGAACGTGGGGGTGGTGTTGGGACTGCTTCCTACCAAAGGTTTGGCCCTTCCATTTTTGAGCAGTGGCGGTTCCGCCATGATGGTGGCGCTCGTCCAAGTCGGCTTGTTGGCCGCGCTGTCGCGGCAGACTGGTTGAGGATGCGCATGATCGTGGCCGGTGGCGGGACGGGCGGGCATCTCTTCCCGGGATTGGCAGTGGCTCAAGCGGCGGCCGCGGCGGGCGATACCGTGTGGTTCGTCGGCAGCCGCTACGGCATCGAGGCCCGCGTGATCCCGTCGACGCCGTTCAACTTCGTCGCCTTGCCGATGCGCGGATTGCGTGGTCGCGGCTGGCGTGGCGGGCTGGATCTCGCATGGCGCCTACCGGTGTCGCTACTGCGGGCGTGGAACGTTCTCGGTCAGTTCCGCCCGGAAGTAGTCGTTGGGGTCGGTGGCTACGGGTCCGCAGCGATCGTGTTGGCCGCGTGGTTGCGGCGGATCCCGCGCGTCCTACTGGAGCAGAACGCGCATCCTGGTTTGACCAACCGCCGCCTTGCCCGTTTGGCCAATCGCGTGTGCATTGCCTTTGCCGACGCGGCGGCATTCTTTCCCGCTAGCCGCGCGACACTCACGGGCAACCCGGTGCGGACGCTGCGCGCCTCCGAGGTGGCGTCCCGCGTTGGCTTCACGGTCTTCATCTTCGGTGGCAGCCAAGGCGCGCATCATCTCAATCTCGCGGCGACCGACGCGGCGGCAGCGCTGGCGCAGCAGGTTCCGCAGCTCCACATTGTTCATCAGACCGGCACGGCAGACCTCGCATTGGTTCGCGCGCGCTACGCTGAAGCCGGCGTGGCTGCGGAAGTCTCGGCGTTCATCGACGACATGGGGGCCGCGTACGGTCGTGCCGATCTCGTCGTGTGTCGTGCTGGCGCGACGACGGTGGCCGAGCTAACCGCGCTCGGTAAGGCGGCCATCTTGATCCCGTACCCGTTTGCCGCCGACGATCATCAGCGCGCCAACGCCGAGGTGCTGGTGCGCCACGGGGCGGCCGAGATGATCCTCGATCGCGACCTCACCGGTGCGCTCGTTGCCGAACGCGTCAGCGCACTTGCCGCCGATGCGGCGCGGCGACAAGCGATGGCGAGCGCGGCACGGCAACTCGCGGTCCCGGAAGCGACGGAACGCGTGCTCGCGGTCTGCCGCGCGGTGATCGCTCAGGAGGCCACCCATGCCTAAGTTGTTTACTGAGCCACGGCGGATTCACTTCGTCGGCATCGGCGGCATCGGGATGAGCGGTATCGCCGAGGTGCTGCTCACCCTCGGCCACCACGTTACGGGTTCCGACATCGGCGAGAGCGACACGACACGGCGACTCACGCAGCTCGGTGCCCGCATCACCATCGGCCACTCGGCAGCGGCCGTGCCGCCGGATGTCAATGTGGTGGTGATCTCCTCGGCGGTGAAATTCTCCAACCCCGAGGTGGTGCGCGCGCGCGAGTTGAAGATCCCGGTGATTCCGCGCGCCGAAATGCTCGCCGAGCTGATGCGCTTGAAATGGGGCATCGCGGTCGCCGGAACGCACGGCAAGACCACCACCACGTCGTTGATCGCCGCGATTTTGCGCCGCGCCGACCTCGATCCGACCGTGGTGATCGGTGGCCGCGTTCACAGCATGGGCAGCAACGCCCGCCTGGGGCAGGGCGAGCTGATGGTCGTCGAGGCCGATGAAAGCGACGGCACGTTCCTGCTCCTGTCGCCGACGATCGCGGTGATCACCAACATCGATCCCGAGCACCTCGACTATTACGGCGACATGGATCGGGTGAAGTCGGCGTATCTGGAGTTCGCCAATCGCGTTCCGTTCTACGGCGCGGCGGTGGTGTGCCTCGACCATGTCACCGTGCGGGCGCTGTTGCCGCAGATACGCAAGCGCGTGATCACTTACGGGACCACCGAGGAAGCCGACTTCGTTGCGCGCAACCTCTCGGTCACCGGCATGACGACCAGCTTCGAGGTGGTTGCGCGCGGTGAATCGCTGGGCGAACTGGCGGTGCGCATGCCCGGCCGGCATCACGCCCTCAACGCGCTCGCGGCGACCGCCGTGGCAATGCAGCTCGACGTGTCGCTTGGCGCGATCCGTGATGCTTTAGCCGAGTTTGGCGGCATCCACCGGCGCTTCGAGGTGTGTGGCGAGGCCGGCGGGGTGTTGGTCGTCAGCGACTACGGCCATCATCCGGAAGAAATTCGCGCCACCATCGCGGCGGCGCGAGAAGGATTCGGGCGCCGCTTGGTCGTCGTCTTCCAGCCGCACCGCTTTACTCGTACGCGCGATCTGTTCGGTGACTTCCTCGATGCCTTCGACGCCGCCGATGAATTGGTGCTGACCGAAATCTACGCCGCTGGCGAGGCGCCCATCGACGGCGTGACGAGCGAAGT
>JBGOUW010000412.1:0-4556 GCA_041477755.1 Binatia bacterium | reverse complement strand
GCCCGCGTTCAGCAAGCACTACCGCACCATCGTGTTCGACAATCGCGGGGTCGGGCGCAGCTCGAAGCCGGCCGGGCCGTATACCATCCACGAAATGGCGGACGATGCGGCGGGGTTGCTCGATGGGCTCGGCATCGCGCGTGCGCACGTCGTCGGCGTATCGATGGGCGGGATGATCGCGCAAGAGTTGGCGCTGCGCCATCCGCAGCAAGTGCGCGGCTTGGTACTCGGCTGCACCTATCCCGAGCCGGATGCCGACATCGAGCGCCAGCGCGAGTTCTCCGTCGGCGCGCTGGGCGGCAACATCTCGGCCAGCGGCGACATTCAGATCGACCTGAAGTCCCTCGACCCGATGCAGTTCTTCCAGACGTTGCTGCCGGCGGTGTTCAATCAGGAGTTCATCGAGAAGGAGCTTCCCAAGCTGATCGAACTGTTCGGTGGCGCGCTGCAGTACGGTTTCAGCATGGAGGCGATTCTCGGCCAGGTCACGGCAGTGATGAGCCACAAGGCGACCGACCGTTTACATCAAATCAAATCGCCGACATTGGTGATCACCGGCGACGCCGACCGCCTCGTGCCGCCGGCCAACTCCGACATCCTCGCCAAACACATCCCCGGCGCGCGCTTGGTCAAGATTCCCGGCGGCAGTCACGGCTTCAATTTCGAAACCCCGGAGCTCTTCAACCGCGAGGTGCTGAGCTTCTTGGCGACGGTCAGGAACTAGGAGACTAACCATCGAGGCACCGAGGGCGCGATGGGAGCATCGGGAAGACGACGGGTTGCCGAATAACGTGCGACAACACGAGCGTGCTTGACCGCTCATCGGTAGCGAGGCGCGAACAGCGCCAGTGGCAAAGTTCTCGAACGCATTCCGAGAACACCGCAGCGCTGACTGGCGGGTAAGGATTCGCGACAGGATAAGGACTCGCGACTTGACAGCGGTCGAGCTGATCTGAGACAGTCGCAGCTCAGTTGTCGTCCACATGTAGAAGTGGCGCACGAATCGACACCCGCGGCAGGGAGCGGCACGATTCTTTGGAGGCTATATGCAACCACGAATCTGGGTGCTGAGCGTTGCGACATTGCTGTGCAGTAGCGTTGCCGGAGCGCAAGTCCCGACCCCGACTCCGGTCAACAGCAACCAGTCGGTGACGAGTTTTGCACAGAGTACCGGGAATCCCTGCACGGGCGGCCGCGGCACCACGGGCTGCGGCGGGTGTTACCCGGGACCCATTCCTCCCGACTCGAGCGTGGATCCGATCGGGGCGGCCCTGGCACAGCTACCGCTGATCAACCCGGAGTGGTCGCCACTTGGTCCCATGATTCCCGGCGTCGATGCCTCCCTACCCCCAGACGCCGTGCCGGTTCGAGTCACCGGTACAGTGATCGACGCGCATCCCTCCGGCCAAGATTTTCCGGCGACTCACGTGGCCGGCGATTTCGTTGCCGACATCGTACCCGACGCTGCGGACAGTGGTCGGCTCGCCACCGGTAATCCGTCGGTCATCGGAATGGAGTGGGAGCGCGGCGCGTTTCCGCAGTTTGCGTGGGCAGGCGAAGGAGATCGCATCATCACGCTCGGGCGGTGGATCTTCGACTGCGGTCATGCGGACCCCCTTCCGCTCGGAACCTGCAGCAACGACGGCGCCCGGGTATGCATCGTCGACGGCGATTGCGTCAGCCCCGGCACCTGCACCAACCCGACCCCGAATTTCACCTACGAAGCCGAGATCCATCCGCCCCAGGCAGTGGTGGTGCTTCGCAACAAGAGTCTGCCGGCGCCGCATGCCGGCCGAACGGCGCCGGCGATTCCCGCCACCCGTGCAGACGTCTACATCAGCGCCAACGGCGGCGGCGCGGGTGATCGATGCACCGTGACCCATTTGGAAAACCCTATCGACATCCTCTTCAGCAAGGATTGCTTCAAAAACCACTGCTCGGTGACCACCGGTCGATCATGCAAAGTCGATCGGGACTGTGCCGTCCATGAAACCTGCATCGTCCTCGACCCCGCCGCTCGTCTCGCGAACATCAATGCCGCAAACTTCGAGTTCGACCTGCCGCTCCCGCCACCGCCCGCCGGGCCGGCGACGCTGCAAATCAAGACTAAGGACTTCAAACCGCTGGGTGGTCTGATGCCCAAAGCCACCTTCCAACCGACTCCGGGACCGACGCCAAATCTCCACGTGATCGTGCCGATGGCGTCACTGCTGGCGAACGGCAAGCTACCGAACGTGTTCGCTCAATCGATCAGCGCCGGATGGAAGGAGGACACAACCTCCCTGACTCACGTGCAGGTCAAGTTGGCCAGCCTCATCATCAACAATCCACTCAAGGACAGCACGCCGGCGATCCCCAAGAAGTGCACCAACCCTGCCGGTGGATTCTTCGATCAGCGCTGCTCGAAGGACACGGAGTGCGCTGGAGGCTTCTGCGGAACAACCGGCAACACCTGCTACACGGACAAGAATTGCCCCAAGACCGACTTCTGCCAATCGGCGTCTCGCTGCGTCGGCAGCTTCGTCCCCGGCTGGGAGATGTGGGCAGAAGTCAACGGCGACTGGGTGCAATTCAAGCGACTCGATGCGATTGGTGCGAGGGCCCCGTTTCTAGCGCCGCCGTATCGAAAACCGAGTCCCCTGCCGCTGAAGATTGTCCAAGCGTCCAAGTTTGACGAATTCGTCCCGCCTGACGGGTCAATCCACATCAAGCTACACGGGCACAGTCTCAACTGCTTGGACAGCCAGTACGGAAAGAACATCAAAGAAGGCCTCAATCAGTTCGGCCTCACCGTGGGTGGGACGTGTCTGTTGGCTGGGAGTAAAAGCCCGGGCGAGGTTGAGGTCACTCACAACGGGCCAGGCTTCGGCGTCACGACGCCGGCGGGAAAGCCGCAGACGTTCAGCGTCACCTCGACTGGGGGCGACGCAGGTACGTGTGCGCTCACCGCGACAAAACTCTGCATGAGTGACGCCGACTGTCCGGGAAGTTGCTCGGTCACCGGTGGCCCGTGCCGCACCGACACCGCCTGTCGTCACTGTTCGCTCGCTACGTCGAAGTTCTGTGCCGCCGATAGTGACTGCGCGTCACCCCAGACGTGCGTCAGCGGCGCAGAGACGTGCACCGGGGTGGATGCGTGCAACGTTACCGGAGGCGCCTTTACATTGGAATACACGCTCGCCATCATCCCGTAGAGTGGAACGACAGCGCGAGCCGAGCGCGGACGTCCTCCTAGCGTAGCGCCAGCACCAGCCCGAGCTGTCCGAGATGATAGGTCACCATGATCGCGACGCGGGCCCACGGCAGCTTCTGGACGAATCGATCCCACGCAATGATGCCGTCGGAGGCGAAGAACAACAGCGCGCCGAACACCGCAATCAGCGAGCCCGATGCGATCGCTGACGCTACCATCAGGCCGATGACCGCGATGTACACACCCACCGCGGGACGCAACGCCTCCGGACTCACTGCGCGCATGATCCGGCGGATGAGCGGCGACGAGCACGCCACGACGATCAGCCACCAAAGCACACGCGTGGTGCTCGATACGTTGAAGTCGGCGATGTACGCCACGTGCGCGAGCAGAAACGAGCCCAGGCCCGCGGCAAACAGATCCACCGGCAGCATCAGAAACACGTCGCCCAGCAGCGACAGCACGAGCGCCGTCAGCAACGCCACCGAACAGTGCGCGCCGGTCGCCGCATAAATCAGCAGCGCCGCCAACGCTGCCGGCTTGGCAACGTACTCGAGCGTGCGCGACTCCTGACTGACGGCAATCCAGTCGGCGATGGCGAGTCCAAGGAAGGCGAGCAGCGACAGTATTGCCATGGGTTCTCCTCAATCCTTTCTCATCGGCATGAATCGGCGCTCATGACGGTTTCACTTTTCTTTCAGTTCCGGCGGCTGCCACTCGAACGCCAAGCTGTGTTTCTTCGAGCTGTTGCATGCCTTGCATGCCGGTACAAGGTTGCCCTTGTTGGATCGGCCGCCGCGGACCAGCGGCACCAGATGATCCATCGTCAGCTCGCGCGGCAGGAACTGCTTCTCGCAGTAGTGGCAGCGCCCGATCGCGATGCGCCGTTTCCACCACGGCGACTGGCGCACCTCGCGTGCCTTGGCGCGCTCGCGCCGGATCTGTTCTTCGCTGACGTCGCTGATAAACGGTTCGCTCACGTACGCTCAATCCTTACTTTGGTAAGCTCGCTGGCGGCTCGGCGTTATTCACGTCACCGGTGAGCCCGTCGAGAAACGCGACGAGGTCGCTCACTTCGCTTGCCGTAAGACCAAGCGGCTTGACCTCCTTCGACAGCCACGGACTCTTCACGCCGCCGCGGTTGTAGAACTCGACCACTTGCGTGAGCGTGGCTTCCGACCCATCGTGCATATACGGCGCGGTCTGCGCGACGTTACGCAGCGTCGGCGTCTTGAACGCACCCTTCTCGCTCTCGGCCTTCGAAATCTCGAAGCGCCCCAGATCAGGTTTCGGCTTGTCCATGTTAACGGCGAGTTGGCCGACGCCGAGGTTGTGGTAGCTCTCGTCGCTAAAATTGAAGCCG
>JBGOUW010000405.1:0-4646 GCA_041477755.1 Binatia bacterium | reverse complement strand
CGATTCTCCTTCGAACAGCTCGATGAGGCCGGCGAACATGTCTGACTCAAGCAGAACTTGCGTGATCCCCAGCTCTTACACCAAGCGCCGCGACGACGCGATAATCAGACGCGCCGCCTCGGTGCGCCCGCGCAGCGCTTCGAGCACGGCCTGACAGCGCAGCGCGACGGCCTCGACCGCGGGTGCGCCTTGGGTGATGCGCAGCACGCGCACGACATCGAGGCAGCGGCCGCTAGCGCGCGTCACCGGACTCGGTCCCCACAGCGCCGCAAGCGGCGCACCAGCGAGCACTGCATTCGACCGCCGCCGGTCGTGCGCGCGGCGAGCGGCCGCGAGTGCCTTGTCGAGCGCGGCCTCGCAAGCACCGACCTTGCCGAGGCGCTGCAGCGCGAGCGCGTGCACCGAGTGCGCTTTCGCCTCGCCGGCGGCATCACCCGCCGCCGCCAGCTCGTCCGCCGCAGCCGCGACCGCCTCGGCGGTAGCATGCAGAGACTGCGGATCGGTGAGCACCGCGAGCTGGCCGACGAAACAGGTGTGCCAGGCGGAAAGACGGGGGTTAGGGGTTAGGGGCTGGGGGTTAGTAGGAGTGACAGGGGAGTGCGGGCCAATGAAGCGCCCAAGCTCAGCGATCGCCTTCGCCGCCGGGCCAACGTCGCCGGCGGAAAGCAGCGCCTCACACCAGTCGAGTGCCAGATCGGCGCGGGTCTGGTCGGCCGCGTCGAGCAAATTGAGCGAGCGGCCGAGCAGGTTTGCCGCCACCGGCAAGTCGTCGCGCGCCAACGCCCGCCGGCCCGCCGCTCCGAGATAGCGCGCCGCGCGTTCGCCGAGCGTCCGACCGAGTTCGTCGAGCGGTCCCAGCTCGCGCAGGTGTTGATGCGCCTGCTCCAGATGCCAGCCGAGCGTCTCGTCGTGCTCGATGGCCATCCCAACTTGCCCCACGCGCGTCTCAATCCAATCGGCGAGGCGAGCGTGCAGCTCCGCGCGCGTCCCCTTCAACACGCGACGGTAGGCCGCGTCGCGCGTCAGCCCGTGGTGAAAGCGCAGCGCCGGCTCGCCCAGGAACCAGGCGGCGTCGGGTTCGATCAACTCGCTGCGCCGCAATGATTCGAGGCGCGCGTCGAGGTCGGTGATCCCGCGCGGCAGCAGGTGAGCGACGGCGGCGCGCGAGAACTGCCGGCCGATGACGGCCGCCCGCTCCAAAACGGTGCGGTCCTCCGGACGCAGCCGCTCGATGCGCGCGGCCAGCAACGCATGAATCGTCGGCGGCATGTCGAGCGCGGCGAGATCGACCGCAGTCGTCCAGCGATCACCCTCGCGTTTAAGCGCGCCGTCGTTGACCAGCATACGCACCAGCTCACCGAGGAACAGCGGGTTGCCCTCGCTGGTGGCGAGCACGCGTCCGGCCACCGCGGCAGGAAGCTCGCCGGCGCCGATCACATTCGCTGCCAACCGGGTCGCCGCGCCGGCGTCGAGCCCACCGAGCGTGACGACCTCCGTCACGAGCCCGCCGACTGACGCGAGCGACGAGCGCGTGTCGCGCAGCTCGGGGCGCGCCGCGGCCAGCACCAGCAGCGGGACCTCTTTGCTCCACTGGATCAGGTGCTCGATCAAATCGAGCAGCAGTGGCTCCGCCCACTGCAGATCGTCGATGGCGAGCACAACGGGTTGCGTCGCTGCCAGTGCGGTAAGGAAGCGGCGGACGACAAAGAAGGTCTCCTCTGGCGACGCCGGGGTGCCCGCGAGCAGGGCGGTGATCCCATCGGCGATGCGGGCATTTTCGGCATCGTTGCCGGGGAGCGCGGCGTTGATCGCTGCTCGCAGGGGGTCGGCGGCGCTGTCCGGTCTCAGAGACTCGGTAAGAGGAGGCTGCGCCGACATCAGATCGCCCTCACCCTGACCCTCTCCCAGCTGGGAGAGGGAACCCTTCTTCCTCTGGGGTGAGGTGACGAGAGGTTCGCCACCGCCGTCGTCGCGGACCCTACGGTGTCCCTCTCCCGCATGACTCGCGGGAGAGGGTGTGGGTGAGGGTTCCTTGTCCTGCCAGCTTGCGCGACGACTGGAAATGCCCCCAGAGGTAGAGAGAAACGTGCCCTCACCTTCATCCTCTCCCACCAGCGATGTGGGAGAGGAAACATCAGCGGCATCTGCGTTGAGTTCGCGTTCATCGATCTGTTCTGCACGCGAGGAAGGGATTTCGTCGAGTCGAAGGAGTGCACGCACCGCCTTGGTGATCGGCGCGAAGGTGGCGCCGCCGGCGGACTCGCAGTGCGCAGTCAGCACCGTGGCCCGGTCCCCCAAGCGCCGGGCGACTTCGTCGAGTAGGCGCGACTTTCCTAAACCCGGCGAGCCGAGGATCACGGCCAGGCGCGCGCCCGGCGTGGCGACCGCCGTGTCGTACACCGCCATCACGCGCCGCAGTTCATCGTCACGGCCGACAAACGCGGTCGCCGCGGCGCCGGCGGGTCGCTCGAGCGATACTACGCGATACGCCGCAACCGTCTCGGCCCGGCCTTTCAGCGAGAGCACGCCGAACGGCGCCAGCGTCACCAGCTCGCTGACGAGGCGACGCGTCGAATCGCCGATCAACACGTCGCCGTCGTGCGCCTCCTGCTGCAGCCGCGCCGCGACGTTGACCGGATCGCCGACGACATCGTCGTTGCCTTCGCTGACCACCACTTCGCCGGTGTTGACGCCAACCCGCAGGCCGAGGTCGCCGACCGCGTCGGATTGGGCGCGAGCGAGTTCGCGGAAGGAGTGCTGCATGGCGACGCCAGCGCGCACGGCACGGATAGCGTCGTCTTCGGCCACGCGCGGCACGCCGAAGGCGGCGATGACGCCGTCACCGAGCAGCTTGACGACTGTGCCGCCATGGGATTCGACGGCAACGCGTAGCGCTCGGTAGTAGCGGTCCATCAGACGGCGGGTGGACTCCGCGTCGAGACGTTCGTGCAGTGACGTCGACCCGATGAGGTCGGCAAAGATGATGGTGACGATCTTACGTGCCTCGGAAAGGGGGTTGGGGGTTAGGGGGCGGCCGGGGATTAGGGTGGGGCTTGAATCCCCTAACCCCGAACCGCCAACCCTTAGCCCCCTGATTTGAGCGCCGCAGGCGTCGCAGAACTGCGCGTCAGCCCGGCACTCGGTTCCACACGCCGGGCAACACGGCGCGAGCGCCTTGCCGCAGCCGTCGCAGAACCGTGCACCCGTACGGTTCGCTTTTCCACAGCCCGCGCAGTCCATAGCGACACTCAGTCGAAGCCGAGTATGCTAGTGCACGGAAACGATGTCCACCGCAGTCATGGGGGGCAGCGCGTGATTGCGCGTCCCACCAATGTGAGAACGCACCGGCCCGCCATTGCACCGACGGGGAGAATTGGTAATCTCGCACTGGCGCCGGTTCTGACGGCCTCATTAGAAGGAGTCGCTGCATGGCGGAGACAACCAACCGAGCGGACCTCGACCTGTGGCGCAAGCTCGCCACAAAAGACCGCAAGGGCGCGGACCCCGACGGTCTGATGTGGCACACGCCCGAAGGGATCGCGGTAAAGCCGCTCTACACGCAAGCCGACGTCGCCGATCTCGACTTCTCCGACACGATTCCTGGCGCCTATCCATTTGTCCGCGGACCACGCTCGACGATGTACGCGGGACAGCCGTGGACCCTCCGTCAGTACGCCGGCTTCTCCACTGCGGAGGAGTCGAACGCATTCTATCGTGCCAATCTCGCCGCCGGCCAGATGGGTCTGTCGGTCGCCTTCGACCTCGCCACCCATCGCGGCTATGACAGCGACCATCCGCGCGTCGTCGGCGACGTCGGCAAGGCCGGCGTTGCGATCGATTCCGTCGAAGACATGAAGATCCTCTTCGACGGCGTGCCGCTCGACAAGATGTCGGTCTCGATGACGATGAACGGCGCAGTCCTGCCGGTCCTCGCGAGCTTCATCGTCGCCGGCGAGGAGCAGGGTGTCCCGCGCTCTAAGCTGACCGGCACCATTCAGAACGACATCCTCAAAGAGTTCATGGTCCGCAACACCTACATCTACCCGCCCGGCCCCTCGATGCGGATCGTCGCCGACATCATCGAGTACACCAGCCGGCGGATGCCGAAGTTCAACTCGATCTCGATCTCCGGCTACCACATGCAGGAAGCCGGGGCGACCTGCGATCTCGAGTTGGCGTTCACCATTGCGGACGGACTCGAGTACGTGCGCGCCGCGATGTCCAAGGGTCTCGACATCGACGCGTTCGCCGGCCGTCTTTCGTTCTTCTTCGCCATCGGCATGAACTTCTACATGGAAGTGGCGAAGCTGCGCGCCGCGCGGCTGCTCTGGGCCACGCTCGTGAAAAAGCACTTCAACCCCAAGAACCAGACGTCGCTGATGCTGCGCACCCACTGCCAGACCTCGGGCGCGAGCCTCACCGAGCAGGACCCGTTCAACAACATCGTCCGCACGACGGTCGAGGCCATGGCCGCCGTGTTCGGCGGCACGCAGAGCCTCCACACGAACTCGTTCGACGAGGCGATCGCGCTGCCGACCGACGCGTCCGCGCGGGTCGCGCGCAACACGCAGCTGATCCTCCAGCTCGAGACGGGGATTCCGAAGGTCGTCGATCCGTGGGGCGGGTCGTATTTCATGGAGTCGCTG
>JBGOUW010000134.1:0-10472 GCA_041477755.1 Binatia bacterium | reverse complement strand
TGAGCGGCATCTTCCTGGGCCAGCCCTCCATCGACCTGTACTTCCACGACACCTACTTCATCGTCGCGCACATTCACTACGTCGTCTTTGGTGGCAGCGTGTTCGGAATTTTCGCGGCGATCTATTTTTGGTTCCCGAAGATGTTCGGCCGCATGATGAACGAGACCCTCGGCAAGATTCACTTCTGGCCGACGTTCATCGCCTTCAATGGCACCTTCTTCCCGATGCACATCCTCGGCATCGGCGGCCACATGCGCCGGATCTACAACCCGCTGCAGTACGATTTCCTCAAGCCGATGCAGCCCATCAACATATTCATCACCGTCTCCGCGCTCTGCCTCGGCGTTGCGCAGATTCCGTTCGTCATCAATTTCTTCTGGAGTTTGTTCGCCGGCAAGAAGGCGACAATCAATCCGTGGAACGCCAACACGCTCGAGTGGGATGCGCCGTCGCCACCGCCGCACGGCAACTTCGGCGAAATCCCCACCGTGTACCGCGGCCCCTACGAGTACAGTTCGCCGCTGGTGCCGGAGGATTTTCTGCCGCAGTCGCGTAAACTCGCACCCGAAGTCGCCGCGCGCGCATCGCATTGACGTAACGTAGGATAGGCATGCCGCCGGAAACCGCCACTCTCTCCGTCGCCGTCGCGCATCGCCGCGCGGCGGACTTCGTCGCGCTCGCCAAACCGCGCGTGGTGGTGATGGTGCTGCTAACGACGGTGGTGGGCTTCTATCTCGCGTCGTCCGGCGACGTCGATTATCTCCGACTGCTGGCCACCGTGGTCGGCACCGGCTTGGCGGCCGGCGGCACGCTCACGCTCAATCAGTATCTCGAACGCGACCTCGATGCGCGCATGGAGCGTACGCGTATGCGGCCGCTGCCGGATGGCCGCCTGGCGGCAACCGATGCCCTCGTCTTCGGTGCGATGCTGGTCGCCGCTGGGCTGCTGTTGCTGACCTTCGCGGTCAACCCCCTGAGCGGAGCGGTAACGGCGACGACCGTCGTAACGTATTTGTTCATGTACACGCCGCTGAAGCAGAAGACCTCGCTGTGCAGTGTGGTCGGTGCGATCCCGGGTGCGCTTCCGCCCTTAACCGGTTGGGCCGCGGCACGCGGTGACCTCGGGGTTGAAGCGTGGGTGCTGTTCGCCATCCTCTTTCTCTGGCAGCTGCCGCATTCGCTCGCGATCGCGTGGCTGTACCGCGAAGACTATGCGCGAGCGGGCATGCAACTACTGCCGGTGGTCGAACCCGACGGCCGTAGCACCGGCCGCCAAGTCGTCACCAACTGCTTGGCGCTGCTCGCCGTGGGCCTGCTGCCAACGCTGCTTGGGCTGACCGGTCCAATCTACTTCGCCGTGGCCGCGCTGCTCGGCAGCGGATTGCTTTGGTTTGGGGTCTCTTTGGCGCGCTCGCGCACGCCGGCCGCGGCACGGCGGTTGTTGTTCGCCAGCCTCGCCTATCTGCCCCTGCTGTTGGTCGTGATGGCGCTCGACAAGGTGTCGCAGTAAATGATGGCGCAGCTCGATCAAACGATGAATCAGCGTAACCGCCGCGTTGGGCTCGCCCTGGTAGCGACCTTGGCGGCCTTGTACGTGATAACCGTCGTCAGCGTCCTGATTCTCAACTAGGGTTCAACAATGGCCGCAGCCCCAGCCGTTCAGATCGCTCCGAAGTTTATAGCTGCCGCTGAGTCGCACGTGCACTTCGGCGATCGACCGCCGGGAATCCGGAGCGAACCGCCGGTCGCCAATGCTCGCCTCGCGCTACTGCTGTTCATGGCAACCGAGACCATGTTGTTCGCGGGGCTGATGGGAATTTTCGTCGTGTTCCGAATCGGCAGCCGCACCTGGCCGCCGCCGGGGCAGCCATACTTGCCGATTGCGATCACCTGGATCAACACCGCGATCCTGATGGCAAGCGGATGGACGATGTGGCGCGCGGCCGCCGCGAATCGTCGCGGCACAGGCACGCATATCGGGACGGATCTGCTCGCAACGCTCGCGCTCGGCAGTTTGTTTCTCGCCATGCAGGGCTTCGAGTGGGTGCGGCTGATTCATCATGGGCTGACCTTGTCGAGCAGCGTCTACGGTGGAACGTTCTACATTCTGATCGGGCTGCATGCTCTGCACGTGATCGGCGCGGTGGTGTGGCTCGCCGTCGTCATGCGGGGAGTTTCGCGCGGCCGCTACGTGTCGGCGAGTTCCCAGGCGGTCGGCTTATGTGGCATGTACTGGGGGTACGTGTGTGCTCTGTGGCTGGTGCTGTTTTGGCTGGTCTATCTGATGTGAGGTGATGATGAGACCAATCGCAATGTACCTTTGTCTGTTTGCTCTCGCGGTCGTCGCGCTCATGCCGGCGGAGACGTTGGCGCAGTCGTGCGCGATGTGCGGGAGTTCCTTCACCGATCCCAACGATCCGACGGTCCGCGCCTTCAACTGGAGTATTCTCATGTTGATCTGCGCGCCGTACCTGATGTTCGGATCGATTGGAGGCTGGATCGTATACAAGTACTGGCACGCGCGCGACCGCCGCCCGGTGAGCCCGGTGGCGTATCTGGCGCCGAGCCAGAAGGAGGGGATGCTGTGAGTCAAGCCGCGACGATGAATCAAGCCGCAGCCGTGGAGCCGGCCGAAACCCCGCTGACTCCAGAGAGCTGGGGCAAACTTGGCATGTGGCTGTTCCTGGCCGGCGACGCCATGTCGTTCGGCGCGCTGCTGTGTGTGTACGGCGCCCTCCGCGTCACCAGCGCGGATTGGCCGCGGCCGTCGAGCGTGTTGGGCATCGGGCTGACTGCGTTCATGACCTTCCTGCTGATCTGCAGCAGCGTCACGATGGTCAAGGGGCTCTCGGCGATCAAGCACAATGACCGCGCCGGCGCGCGGAACTTTCTGCTTCTGACCGTACTCGGGGGCGCCATGTTTCTCGGCATGCAGGCGTACGAGTGGTCCCATCTGATCCGCGAAGGCCTCGGCCTCACCGGCAACCCGTTTGGCGCGTCGCTGTTCGGCACGACCTTCTTCCTCACCACCGGGTTCCATGGTTGCCACGTGTTCGGTGGCGTGGTGTACCTCGCCATCATGGCGACGCAAGTGATGGCGGGAAAGTATTCGAGCACGAACTACAGCCCGATCGAAATCGCCGGGCTGTACTGGCACTTCGTGGACCTGATCTGGATCCTGGTATTCACCTTCATTTACCTGCTCTAACAGCGACGAGGTCGATCACATGGATACCCATGCGGAACCAAACTACTACGCGGTCTTTCTCTGGCTCGGGGTGTTGACCGTCGCCGAGGTCGGCGCCACGTTTCTCGCGCTTCCGAAAGTGCTGATCGGCGTTCTGCTGGTCAGCATGGCGCTCACCAAGGCGGCGATCGTCGGCTTGTACTTCATGCATCTGAAGTTCGAGCGCACGACGCTCGGCGTGATTGCGGTCACGCCACTCGTGCTCGGTGTGTTGCTCGTATTTGCGTTGATGCCGGACTTGACGGCCGTGGATCACCACACGGCAAATGTTCCGGCGGCCGTCGAGGGGCATCACTAGTATCCACCGCGCGCGACTGATTCACGCTGGTGGCGCGCCCCGATTCCCCATCCTCGTCTCCGCCCGTCGCCGTGCAGCGCGCGATTTGGGCGGGACTTATCATCGTTCTGTTGATCGTCGTCGGCACCGCGTTGCTGCGATCATCAAAACGCTCCCCATCCCTCCCGGTGCTCGGGAGTGTCCCTGACTTTTCGCTTACTGAACGCAGCGGCACCATCGTCACGGCCAACGAGCTGAAGGGCAAGCCGTGGGTGGCCGATTTTATTTTCACCCGTTGCGGCGGCGTGTGTCCGACGTTGTCCGCCCGTTTTGCGCACTTGCAGGGAACAGTGCAGCTGGTCTCCTTTAGCGTCGACCCCGCCAACGACACCCCGGCCGTGCTGCAAGAGTACGCTGGCCGCTATCACGCGGACGCGAAGAGTTGGCTCTTCCTAACCGGCGAGCGCACCGCGCTCGATCACCTCATCATGCAAGGCTTTCGGCTGAGCGTCGAACAGCGCGAAGGTGCTACCGACGCAAATCCGAACGAACTGATCACCCACAGCGACCGCTTTGTCCTAGTCGATAGCGCGCTGCAGATCCGCGGCTACTATCGCGGCACCGACGATGAAGGGCTGGAGCGGCTGGCCGCCGATCTCAGGTGGCTCGATTCGAACCCGTAAGCCGGTGCACCAAGCCGATCGCAGTGGTTCGCGACAGCGAGAGCCAATACTTGCCACTCTTGCGGAAGCTAGCGCTTGGCACGAGCGGCGCGGGAGGCGTCAAGGTCGTACTCCACTCCCGTCAATCGCTCCGAGGCGAGCCACAAGGCCCGTCCGATCTCGGCATCCCGAGCCCGCTTGGGCAGCGGAACCTCGACGGGCGCGCCGCGCATCTGAAACCAATCCTTGGGCCCGAAAGTAGGCCCCCGTCGTTGGTGCTACGGCTGCACGCAGCGACGGCAACGCGCCCTGAGACCCGGGCTGACCGAAGAGCCTGGCGGTCAATGCCTCCTCGCCACGTTTCGCGTCTCGGCACGCCACGACGACCTCAGCACCGGCGCGCCCCAGTTCAAGTGCAGTGTAAAAACCGATGCCGCTGTTCGCGCCGGTGACCAACTACCAGCTTGCCAGGTTGGTCACCGATGTCTCTTGCGCTCCATTCCATTGCCATCTCCGCTCCTATTGCGATTCGAATGGACCGTGTCCAACCCCAAAGCGAACGTAAATGGAACCGCCGATGGACGCCGATACACGCGGATTCGAGGTTTCTACAAAGACCGGAGAGATCCGTACGACTCATCGAAATGCATTTGGTGATCAAGCGATGAATCGCGTCGGATTGCCCATCTACGTTGATCGGCGTGCATCGGCGGTTTCCCCTCTTTCTTCGGTTGAGGCTAGGTTACGCTCTCGCGATCGCGTGGCAGCGTGAACCAAAACGTGCAGCCATCGCCGAGTGTACTCGTGACGCCGGCTTCGCCGCCGAGCTTCCTGACGATGCGCGTGACGATTGACAGTCCGAGCCCATGCCCCTCGGCATGTTCATTATCGAGGCGCTCGAATTCTTTGAACACGCGAGTGGACGCTTCGTCACTCATGCCAGGGCCGTGGTCGCGCACCCAGAAGCGCACGGTGTCCGTGGTCTCAGTGGCGCCGATCTCGACGCGCGGCGGTGTTCCGCCGTACTTCAATGCGTTGCTCACATAGTTCGCCCAAATCTCTTCCACCCATGCGGCATAGCCGCGGGCCGAGGGCCATGCCGGTGGAGCGACAATCTCCGCACCCGTCCGCCGAATCTCACTGCCAAAACGCTCCACGACACTCGCGACGATAAGCGCCATATCGAGATGAGTTGTCTTTACTTGCCGGACACTCCGAACCCTGGCCAGGAGGAGAAGCTCATTGATGATGCGATCCATCGTATTGCTGGTCTCGGCGATCCGCGCGAGATGGCCTCGCGTCTGTTGATCGAGTGGTGCTCCCGAGGTCAGGATGACTTCAACGTAACCAGCAACGACCGTGATTGGATTCTTGAGATCGTGTGCCACGGTTCGCGCGTATGCGTCCAATTCGCGCATCAGCTGGACGCGCTCCGTGACGTCGCGCAGAACCGCCAGGCGCCCGACGACGCCTCGCGGTCCATCGAGCGGCGAAATCCGCAGTTCGAGAACGCGATCCCCCACCGCGATCTCTGCGCGCTGCCCGCGTAGATCCGGACGTTCCACCACTGCCGCAATGTCCTTGGCGACCTCAGGCAGCGCGATCCCGACGGCTTCCATGCGCGTCCGTCCGACCAGCCAGCTTGCCGCCGGGTTGAGGTCGACGATGCGGCCGGCGCTGTCGAGAACGATCGCCGCGTCGTTCATGCCGTCGAACACCGCGTCGAGAGCGAACGGCATGACGTCGAGAAAGCGAACGCGGAACAGCGCCCATGACCAGGCAATCCCACTGATCGTGAAGCTGGCCAGCGTCCAGTCCAGCCAGGGCGCGACTGTCCCCCCCAGCTGGGGGATGCTCAGGTTGGCGATGGCATTCGCGCTCACGGCGAGCAGCATGCCGAAGAACAGGATGATTGCTTGGCGACGATAGAAGTGAAACGAGCGAAAGATCTGAACGAACAAGAGCAAGAGGCTGATGGCGACGAGCGCGTAGCTGTAGATGCGATGGATGGGAAACCACGGCCCCAGCGTTGCGCCTTGCCGCAAGAAGAACGGGCCGACGCGGGCGAACTCGATGGTTCGAATGAATTGCGGGTGCAGGGGCGTCCACAGCAACACCTGACTGATGATCGGAACGATCGTCAGCCAGACGAACCGCCGCGGCCGCAGCCACGCGCTGTTGCCGGTGTACTCCAAAGAGAACGCGAGAAAGAACAGCGGCAAGAGGCTGACCGCCGCCATGCGAATCGGGATCTGCCAGGCCAACGCCACCCGCTCGGTCGGACCGAGGGTGGACAGAAAGTCGCTGATCACCCACACCGAGCAATTCGCCATCATGAGGAAGAAGGAGAGGATGCCCGGCGCGCTGCGACGTCGCCAGGCTGCATAGCAGACGGCCACGGTAATCGGCACGGCAACGAACGAGAGCCCGATGTTAACCGCGAGAACCCAATTCATTCGATCGACCGTCCTGTCATTGCCGCCCAAGGGTAGCGCACTCGCGCGCCGCGAGCGAAGGCGCAGGTGTTCCCCGAGTGCTCGAAGAGTCGTATGAGCTGCCGCCGACCGCTAGCATTCGCAAGCGGCACGCTGCGTTCCCGGCAATCCGATCGGGCGCGGGTGAATGCCGAGCGCGCGCAGTTGGCGACGGAGTCTCGCGTTCCAGACCATCACACGTTAGATTGATTGCCGGCCTCCAAAGGAGGGCCAGCGAATGGTAACGATCGCCTCGACTCCCACAATGGCGGCCAAGGTCTATCAAACGATGGAGAAGAACCTCGCCATCGTCCGTCGCCGCCGCGGACGCGCCCTGACCCTGGCCGACAAGGTGTTGCTCGGACATCTGGACGACCCCGAGCAGCAAGAGATGGAGCCCGGCCGGAGCTATCTCTTCCTGCGTCCGGACCGCGTCGTCCTGCAGGACGTGCTCGGTCAGACGGCGATGCTTCAATTCCGGCAGACCGGTCGCGACCGCGTCGCCGTCCCTACCACTATCCACTGCGACCACCTGATCCAGGCGCGCGTCGAGGGCGAGCGCGATCTGCGCGAGTCTCTCGACGAGAACAAGGAGGTCTACGAGTTCCTGCGCTCGGCCGCCGCGAAGTACGGCGCGGGCTTCTGGGGCCCGGGCGCCGGCATCATCCATCAGGTCGTGCTCGAGAACTATGCGTTCCCGGGCGAACTGATCATCGGCACAGACTCCCACACCCCGAACGCGGGCGGACTCGGCGCGTGCTCGGTCGGCGTCGGCGGCGCGGACGCTGTCGAGGTCATGGCCGGTCTGTCGTGGGAAGTGCTGTATCCGAAGCATATCGCCGTATTCCTCACCGGCCAGATGCGCGGGTGGACGGCACCCAAGGACGTCATCCTCTACGTCGCCGGCCAGCTCACAGTGTCGGGCGGGACCAACGCGATCGTCGAGTACATCGGGCCCGGCGCGCGCACCATCAGCGCCACTGGCAAGGCCACGATCACCAACATGGGAGCCGAACTCGGCGCGACCACCTCGATGTTCCCCGCGGACGAGAAGATGGCGACCTATCTCCGGGCGACTGAGCGCGGTGATCTCGTGCCGCTCATGCAGCAGTACCAGGCGTTGCTAGAACCTGACGCCGAAGTCGAGCGCGATCCGGAGGCATACTACGACCTCGTCGTGCGGCTCGACCTCTCGACGCTGGAGCCGCATGTCGTCGGGCCGCACTCGCCCGATCGCGCGCGGCCGATCAGCCGGCTCGCCGCCGAGGTCGCCGACGCGAGCAACGGCTTCCTCGATACGATCTCGTCCGCGCTCATCGGCAGTTGCACCAACTCCTCTTACGAGGACATGAGCCGCGCGGCGGATGTCGCCGAGCAAGCGAAGGCGCATGGCCTCACGGCGGCATCGGCGCTGATGGTGACGCCGGGCTCCGAGCAAGTACGCGCCACCATCGAGCGCGACGGCCAGATGCGCTCGCTCAAGGATATCAACGCAACCGTGCTCGCCAATGCGTGCGGCCCCTGCATCGGCCAGTGGCGCCGGGCGAAGGCGGCGGCAGCGGTCCCGAACACGATCGTGACCTCCTACAACCGCAACTTCCCGGCACGCAACGACGGCGAGCGGACGACGATGAACTTCATCGCCAGCCCGGAGATCGTCACGGCGCTCGCGCTAGCGGGGCGGCTGTCGTTCAATCCGCTCACCGACACCCTCATCGGCGCCGACGGCACGCCGTTCACGCTGGCACCGCCGAAGGTTGCACCCGAGGTGCCGGCGCGCAACTTCGACCGCGGCCACGCCACCTTCGTCGCGCCTCCGGTGGACGGCAGCGCGATCACCCTCGAAATCAATCCGAGCAGCGAGCGTCTGCAGGCAATGGAACCGTGGCCCGCGTGGGATGGCAGGGACCTCGTAGACATGCCGGTGCTGATCAAGACGAAGGGCAAGACCACGACCGACCAGATCTCGCCTGCCGGCCCGTGGCTGCGCTTCCGCGGCCATCTCGACCGTTTCAGCGACAACATGTTCCTGACCGCGATCAACGCCTACACCGGCGAAGCCGGCAAGGGTAAGAACGTCCTGACGGGCAACGCTAGCCAATCGATCTCGAAGAACGCGCGCGACTACAAGGCGAAGGGCATCAAGTGGGTAGTCGTCGGCGACAGCAACTACGGCGAAGGCTCGAGCCGCGAGCACGCTGCCCTCTCTCCGCGTCTGCTCGGCGGCGCCGCGGTGATCGCGCGGAGCTTCGCGCGCATCCACGAGTCGAACCTGAAGAAGCAGGGTCTGCTGGCGCTGACGTTCCGCGACCTCGCCGACTACGACCGCATCCGCGAGGACGATCGTATCAGCCTGATCGGCCTCGCCAGCATGGCGCCGGGCAAGCTCGTCGAGTGCCTCGTCAAGCACGCCGACGGAACCAGCGAACGGCTGACGCTCACGCACTCCTACGGGCTGTCGCAGCTGGAATGGTTCCGCAAGGGCTCGGCGCTGAATCTGTTCCACGGCAAGTAGCTGGCTGGCAGAGCCGACGTTGAACCATCGCAACCGGTGGGTGAGGAGGATCAATCCGGCACGGCCGACTGACGCCGCTGCAGGAAGCGGCGAACCGCGGGGTCGCGCTCGATACCGATCGCGATCTCGTAGGCCCGACGGGCTTCGCCATGTGCGCCTGTCTTGGCCAGCAGCTCCGCGCGCGCAGCCCAGTAGGGTTGGTATTCGGCGAGCCGCACATCGGCGGTTACCGCTGGCATCGCCTCGAGAGCGGTGCTCGCGCCCTGCAACTCCGCGATGGCCAGGGCCCGATTGATGGCGACCACCGGTGAGCCAGCGAGCGCGAACAATGCGTCGTATAGCTGCACCACCTCTGCCCAGTTGGCGTGACCCGTGCGGCAGCGATGAACGTGCGCCGACTGCAACGCGCCTTCTAACTGATAGCGGCCAATGGAGCCCAGAGCGCTGGCACGTCGGAGCAGCGCCTCAGCCTCAACGGTCATTTGCGAATCCCACAGCGCCGGGTCCTGCTCGGCGAGCGGCACGTACTCACCGTGCGCATTTCGCCGCGCGCGGCGTCGGGCTTGCGCGTGAAGCATGAGTGCAAGCAAGCCCAGCGCCTCCGGTTCCTCGGGCAGCAGCTCGGTCACGAGCCTCGCCAGAAACATGGCTTCCTCTGTGAGAACGCGGCGGACGACATCGATGCCGCCGGGGTCGGTCCACCCTTCTGCAAAGGCGGCGTAGATGGCGTCGAGCACGGTGTCGAGCCGGGCGGGAAGTTCCTCGCGCTCCGGGACGCTGAATGGGATGCCGGCCTGCCGAATCTTGTCCTTGGCCCGAACGAGTCGCTTACCCATAGCCGCCGGAGACGTGAGGAACGCCGAGGCGATTGTCTTCGCATCCAGCCCAAGCACCACCTGCAGAATCAACGGTGCGCGGATGCCGGCCTCGATGGCCGGATGCGCGCAGGCGAACATCAGTGCAAGACGATGATCCGGGATTTCCGCATCCGCCGGCGCCGCGAGCAGCTCCTCGCCAAGGAACTGCAACTGCGCGGCGGCCATCTCGCCGCTGCGGCGCCGTCGGGCGACATCGATCATCTTTCGCCGCGCGACGGTCAGCAGCCACGCTTCCGGGTTCGACGGACAGCCGTGCAGCGGCCAACCTGCCAGCGCCGAAGCGAACGCTTCCGAGAGGGCGTCTTCGGCGGCGGCCACGTCGCGCGTGCGTGCCGCAAGAAAGGCGACGAGCTTGCCGTAACTGCGACGCGCGACCGCGTCAGCGGTTGTACGCGCCCGCGCATCGCCTTCACAGGAGT
>JBGOUW010000139.1:0-10260 GCA_041477755.1 Binatia bacterium | reverse complement strand
CAGAGCAAAATGATCACGACCGTGGCCGGCAACGGTACCGGGGCCGATGGCGGTCTGGCCAGCAACGCATCGTTGATCGCACCGCTGGGACTCGCGATCGACGCACAGAACCAGATCTATCTCATCGATGCGCGCCGCGTGCGGGTGATCACTGCCGATGGCAACATCAACGCCTACGTCGCCACCGGCATCGCGACGGGCTCGATCGACGGCGAGGGGGGCGATCCCACCGATAACCTCGGCGACCTCGGACCAGCGCTGCTGTCGACCTTGAACTATCCGAGCGATCTCGCGCTCGACAATGCTGGGAACCTGTACATTTCCGATCTTGGGATTCACCGCATCCGGATGCGCGATAGCGCGGGCATCATGCATACGGTGGCGGGGACAGGAATCCCTCAGTTCGACGGCGATGGTGTAGCCACGACTTCATCGTTGAGTGTTCCGATCGGCATCTCGTTCAGCGACGGCGTCTTGTACATTGCTGACCAAGGCAATCGCCGCATCCGCACGCTTAGTAACGGCTGGCTCTCGACGATGGGCGGCAACGGCTTGGTCGCCGGGCAAATCGACGGTCAAGGCGGCGATCCAGTCGACGATCTCGGAGACCTCGGCAGTCTCGCGGGCGCCACCTTCAACTCGGCCTCGGGCGTCTTTGCCGCCCCGGACGGCGATCTCCTGATCAGTGACGCCACGGCGGGGCGCGTGCGCGAAGTATTCGTCGGCAGCGAACCATTGCCCACTGCGACGGGCCTTGTGGCACCCACGGCAAGCCCGACCGCAACGGCAACGCCGACGCTACCCCCGCCGCCCGCCACCCCAACCAAGACCGCAACGGCGACCGCAACGGTCACCAACACGCCGTCGGCGACCGCTACCAAGACCGCCACCAACACGCCGAGTGCGACCGCCACCACAACCCACACGCGCACTCTCACGGCGTCACCAACGACGACAGCCTCGCGCACACCCAGCAACACTCCGATCGACACTGTGACGCCAACGGACACTGCGATACCGACCGAAACGCCAACGACTACCGCGACCCGTACACTCACCGCGACGCTCATCGCCACCAACACCAAGGTTCCGACTCAGACACCGACCAACTCGCCAACGCTCGTGTTCACCGCCAGCAAGACAGCAACACCGACTGCAACCGCGACGTTCTCGCGTACCACCACACCTACGCGTACGCTGACGCGAACACCGAGCCCAACTCGCACGCCATCCAGCACCGCCACGTTTACGCGGACGCGTGTCCCCACGAGTACACCCACCGCCACCTTGACACGCATCCCATCCTCAACCCGCACCTCCACCGGGACGCCGACTTCGACACGGACGCGAACCGGCACACCGACCAGAACATCGACGCGGACATCGACGCGCACCCCGACGAGCACTCCCACTCGCACATCGACCCCGACGCGAACCTCCACCCCAACACCGACCGCGACGCGAACATCAACCAGCACGCCAACCCGCACCTCGACGCGAACGCCGTCGCGAACCCCGACCTCCACACCCACGCGGACGGTGACGCCAACCCGGACACCGACGCGAACGCCGACCCGGACATCGACTGCGACGTCGACCCGGACGCCCACGCGAACCCCGACGCTGACACCGACCCGGACACCAACGCGAACGTCAACACCCACTCCGACCGCCACGAGCACGCGGACCCCCACCCGCACCCCAACGGCCACCAACACGCGCGTGCCCACAGCGACACGGACCCCCACGCCGACCCTGATCCCGACCCGTACGCCAACCTAGGAAGGCCTAGACATGCCAACCTTGGTGGTCCCCACGCGCCAGGTTCGTTTCCGCTACGGAATCCCTGTGCTAGGATTTCGGCGCTATGCAGTACTACCCGATCTGTCTGCGGGTAGAGGGTCGGCCCTGCCTCGTCATTGGGGGCGGCGAGGTCGCGGCGCGCAAAGTTCTTTCGCTACTGAAGGCAGGGGCTCGCGTCACCATCATTAGCCCGACCCTCACACCAAGCTTGACCGCCGCGGCGACCGCGCAGCGTTTCGTGCACCACACCCGCCAGTACCGCACAGGGGACCTCGATGGTTTTCAGCTCGCGTTCGCGGCGACCAACGATGAGGGTCTCCACGCGATCATCGCGCGCGACGCCGACGCGGCCGGCGTGTTGCTGAACGTGGTCGATCGACCTCAACTGTGCTCGTTCATCGTGCCTGCGGTAGTCGCACGCGGCGATCTCACGGTGGCCATCTCAACCGGCGGCGCCAGTCCCGCGCTCGCCAAGCGATTGCGCGAAGAGTTTGCGACCCTGCTCGGACCAGAGTACGAGCAGGCGCTCGTGATCCTGCGCGCCGTGCGGCAACGACTACAGGGGGAACCACGTGCCCCGGAGGAACGACGGGACATCCTGACCGCGCTGGTGCGGTCGGACTTGCTCGATCTGTTGCGCGCCGGCAACGCCGCGCAGGTGGATCAACTCCTACAGACCACGGTAGGCGACGGAGCCTCCGTGGCGAGTCTCGGACTTCGGGTGGTTGAGTGATGGAACTGCTGCTGTTGGTCCTGGCACTAGTGCTGTATCTGGCCGCCACGGTTGGATTCGTAACCCACCTGCTGAGCGGGCGGGATCTCGTCCGACGGCTGGCGCTGGCGGCACTGGCGGGCGCGTTCGTCGTCGACGCCCTGGCCATCACCGCCCGCTCGATCGTCTCGGGGGCACTAGCCGTGACTTCATTTCACGATCAGCTCTCACTATTCGCGTGCTTGATCGTCGGGATGTACTTGTGGATGCAACGCCGCTATCCACTCACGGTTTTGGGCTCGCTGATCAGCCCGCTCGCGTTCCTGTTCGTTCTGTCCGCCTACGTGTTCTACACCGGCAATCGCGAGTTCCCGCGCGACATGCACAACTTGTGGCTGCCGGCGCACATCGCGCCGGCGTTCCTCGGCTACGCGATCTTCGCCGTCGCCTCGTGCGTCAGCCTCATCTACCTATTGCAAGACCAGCAGCTCAAAACCAAGCGTCGCAGCGATTTGCGCCGCCGCTTGCCGTCGCTCGAAACGCTCGACGAGCTCAACTACCGCTTCGTCACCTGGGGCTTCACGCTGTTCACCATCGGCATCATCACCGGCTCCGTGCTCGCGCGCGAGCGCTGGGGCGCGTTCTGGTCGTGGGAGCCGGTTCAGCTCTGTTCGTTGATCACCTGGCTCTTGTACGCCGTGCTGCTGCACACGCGCTTGGTCGGGTGGCGCGGCCGGCGCGCCGCCACGCTGACGATCATCGGCTTCGCGCTGCTGATCGTCTCGTTCCTGAGCGTCAATCTGCTCTTCGTCGGCCGTCACAGCGCATTGGGATAATGGCGCAGGACATTGTCATCGTCGGCGTGAATCATCGCAGCGCGCCGGTGGAGATCCGCGAACGGCTGGCGCTGGCCGACGGCCAGCTCGACGACGCCCATCGCCGCTTGCTCGCGCTCGGACCGATCAAAGAAGCCGTGCTGCTGTGTACCTGCAATCGAGTCGAGGTCGTCGCCTATGCCGACGACGCGTCCGCCGCGTTGGACGGCATCGCCTCGTTCCTCGGCGAGGGACAGAACATACCGCGCGACCGCATCGAGCAACACCTCTACCGCTATCAGGGGCGCGCTGCGGTGCAGCACCTGTTTCGCGTCGCCGCTAGCCTCGATTCGATGGTCGTTGGTGAACCGCAGATCCTCGGCCAGCTCAAGGAGTTCTACGCGCGCGCGGCCGCGCTCGGCGCGGTGCAGACCGTCTTGCACCGCTGCTTTCACAAGTCGTTCTCGACCGCCAAGCGGATCCGCACCGAAACCGGCATCGCCAGCAAGGCCGTGTCGGTCAGCTCCGCCGCCGTCGAGCTCGCCCGCAACATCTTCGATCGCCTCGAAGACAAGTCCGCCATGCTGATCGGCGCCGGCGAGATGAGCGAGCTGGCCGCGCGCCACCTGCTCTCCGCCGGCGTCGGCACGTTGATCGTCACCAACCGCACGTTCGACCGCGCCGTCGAGCTGGCGCGCGAGTTCGGCGGTACACCGGTGCCATTCGAGCATTTCCCGCGCTATTTGCACCTGGCCGACGTCGTCATCGGCTCGACCGCGGCGCCGCAACACGTGCTGACACCGGCGCTGATTCATGAGGCCCTGCGCGAGCGCAAGCAGCGCGGCATGTTCCTCATCGATCTGAGCGTGCCGCGTTCGTTCGATCCCGCCATCAACGACATCGATAACGTCTACCTCTACGACATCGACGACCTCGGCGATATCAGCGAGGACAATCTCGCCGAGCGCCAGCGCGAAGCCGGCAAGGCCGAGTTGATCGTCGAAGCCGAGGTCACCGGCTTCTGGGAGTGGCTCACGCGCCTCGACGCCAAGCCCACGATCGTCGCGTTGCGCGAACGAGTCGAAGACATCCGCCGACGCGAGGTGGAGAAGACCGTGTCGGCGCTGAAGGACCTCACGCCGCGCCAGCGCGAGGCCATCGACGCCCTGACCTCCGCCATCATCAACAAGATCCTTCACGCACCCGTCACCCATCTCAAGCGCCCCGACGCTGACTCGGAGATGTTTTACATCGATGCCGCGCGCCGCCTCTTCGACCTCGGCGATCCGGAGAACAAGGACGATAAGTGACCACCCTCCGCATCGGCACACGCGGCAGCGCCCTCGCGCTCGCGCAGGCGCGCTTGACGCAACAGGCGATCGAGTCACACGCATCGCGACCGGCGACAGAGCTGGTGACGATCACCACCTCGGGCGATCGATTCGTCGACCGCCCACTGTCGAGCATCGGCGGCAAAGACCTGTTCGTGAAAGAGATCGAAGAGGCCTTGCGCGATCGCCGCATCGATTGCGCGGTCCACTCGATGAAGGACCTGCCGGGCGAACTGGCGCCGGGGCTCACCATCGCCGCCATCCCCGCCCGCGCGGATCCACGGGATGTCGTGCTGACGCGCGGCGGCGTACCGCTCGCGGCGCTGCCCGCCGGTGCGCGGCTCGGCACCAGCAGCTTGCGCCGCATGGCACTGATCCACGCGTTGCACCCGACCCTCGAAGTCGTTCCGTTGCGCGGCAACGTCGATACCCGGCTGCGCAAGTTCGACGCCGGGGAGTTCGACGCGATTGTTCTCGCCGCGGCCGGCCTTCAGCGCCTCGGCGTGAAGCGAACGGACGCGCAGCCGCTCGACCCGCAGCACTTCGTGCCCGCCATCGGCCAAGGTGCGCTGGCGATCGAGACTCGCATCGGCGAGCTGCCCGACGAGGTTACCGATCTCGATCACGCACCGACCCGCATCGCCATCGATGCCGAACGGGGATTCCTACTGCGTGTCGGCGGCAGTTGCCACACGCCGCTGGCCGCACATGCCACGGTTGAAGGTGATCAGGTGCATCTCGCGGCGCTCATCGCCAGTCCCGATGGAAAACTCATCTTGCGCGGCGAGCGCGACGGTCCAGCCACCGCAGCCGCGGCACTGGGTGCGGCACTCGCCGACGAACTGCTGGACCGCGGCGGCGCTGACATCCTCCGCGCGCTCCAGACCAGCGCATGAGTTCCCCGGCCACATCGCCGGGCATCGTCTATCTGGTCGGCGCGGGACCGGGCGATCCCGGGTTGCTGACGCTGACCGGCCGCCGCTGCCTCGAACACGCCGATGTCGTCATCTACGACTACCTCGCCAATCCCGGCTTACTCGACTACGCGCCGCCGACCGCCGAGCGCATTCTCGCCGGCAAACACGGCGGCGGCACGCGCGTCGAGCAAGTTGATCTCAACCGGATGCTGATTGCGCACGCCCGCGCTGGGCGTACGGTCGTGCGACTCAAGGGCGGCGATCCGTTCCTGTTCGGCCGCGGCGGCGAGGAAGCCGAGGCGCTAGCCGCCGCCGGGATTCGTTTTGAAGTCGTGCCCGGCGTCAGTGCCGCCCTCGCCGTCCCCGCGTATGCCGGCATTCCGCTCACCCATCGCGAGATGGCCTCCAGCGTCACCATTCTCACCGGCTACGAATACCCCGACAAACCCGAGATGGCCGTTCATTGGGACGCGGTCGCGCGACGCGGTGGCACGCTGGTATTCCTGATGACGACGCGTCAACTCGACGCCAACATGGACAAGCTACTCGCCGCGGGCATCGACCCGACGACGCCAGCCGCCGTGATTCGCTGGGGCACGCGGGCAGAGCACGCTACTGTCGTCGGCACGGTGGCGACCATCGGACGCCTCGCGACTACTCAGCATCTCCAACCGCCGGCGTTGGCGGTGGTCGGCGATGTCGTGCGCCTGCGCGAGCAACTCAATTGGTACGAGCACAAGCCGCTGTTCGGTCGCCGCGTGGTGGTGACGCGTCCGCGCGCGCAAGCCGCGGGTTTCATCGAAGCGCTCTCGGCGGCCGGCGCCGATGTGATCTCCTGCCCAACCATCGAGATCGTGCCGCCGGCATCATGGCAACCATTCGACGACGCGCTGGAACACCTCGATGCATTCGACTGGCTGGTGTTCACCAGCGTCAACGGCGTCGAGATGTTCTTCGCACGACTGCGGGTGTTGCGACGGGACGTCCGCGGCCTCCATCGCGTACGCCTGGCCGCGGTCGGGCCACAGACCGCGGAAGCATTGGCGGTGCGTGGGCTACTCGTCGACGTGATTCCGGACGAGTTTCGCGCCGAGGGCGTGGCTGACGCGATGCGCGCGAGTGGCGTGGCCGGCCAACGCGTCCTCCTCGCGCGCGCCGCCGCCGCGCGGGACGTGCTACCCGTTATGCTGCGCGAGGCCGGCGCGACCGTCGAAGAAGTCGCGAGCTACCAAACCGTGCGCCCCCGTACCGACATGAGCGAAGTGCGCCGCCTGTTGCACGACGGCGCGATCGATCTTGTCACGTTCACCAGCTCGAGCACGGTACGGAACGTCCTCGCGTTGCTCGGTCACGACGCCGCGACGTTACTCGGCCGTACCGCGATTGGTTGCATCGGCCCCATCACCGCCGATACCGTGCGCGCGGCCGGCTTACCGGTTGCGATTCAACCGACGGCGTATACGATCCCGGCATTCACAGCCGCCATCATCTCCCATTTCACCACCAGCCGTTCAGCGGAGTGACCTCATGGAATTCCCCGCCCTTCGGATGCGCCGACTGCGCCAGAACGAAACCCTGCGCCGCATGGTGCGCGAGACGCGCCTGAGCGTCGACAATCTCATCATGCCGCTGTTCATCGTCCCCGGCACGCGCGTCGCCAATCCGGTCGGCAGCATGCCTGGCATCGCGCAGTTGTCCGTCGATCGCGCAGTCGAGGAGTGCAAGGCGATTCGCGATCTAGGCATTCCGGCGGTGATCCTGTTCGGCGTTCCGGACCAGAAAGACGCGATGGGCTCCGGCGCCTACAGCGAGCGCGGCGTGGTGCAAGAAGCCTTACGCGCGATCAAGGAAGCCGTGCCCGGCTTGGTGCTCATCACCGACGTCTGCCTCTGCGAGTACACCGATCACGGTCACTGCGGGATCATCGTCGAAGGCGACGTCGACAATGACTCGACGCTCGATCTCCTGGCGAAGGAAGCGCTGTCGCATGTGAAGGCGGGCGCCGACATGGTGGCGCCGTCCGACATGATGGACGGTCGCGTCGGCGCGATCCGCGAGCTGCTCGATGACGAAGGCTTCGATCACGTGCCGATCATGGCGTATGCGGCAAAGTTTGCGTCGGGATTCTACGGACCGTTCCGTGAGGCCGCCGAGTCCACGCCGCAATTCGGCGATCGTCGCTCGTATCAGATGGACCCGCCCAACGCGCTGGAGGCGCTGCGCGAAGTCGCACTCGACATCGACGAGGGCGCCGACATCGTGATGGTCAAGCCGGCGTTGGCGTATCTCGATCTGATCTGGCGGGTGAAACAAGAGTTCGGCTACCCGGTGGCCGCGTACAACGTCAGCGGCGAGTACGCGATGATCAAAGCCGCCGCACAAAACGGCTGGCTGGACGAAGAGCGCGTGATGATGGAAAGCCTGATCGCCATCCGCCGTGCCGGTGCCGACATGATCCTCACGTACTTCGCGAAGGACGCGGCGCGCGTGCTCGCGCGCCGGTAAACTGCCCTCTGCCTACTGCCTACTGCCTACTGCCTACTACTGCTTCTTCCCCGTCGCCTCTTCGTACGCGCGCTTCACGACGAAGTTCTGGTTGAGGTATGGCGCAAACCAGATGGCGTGCATGTCGAAGCGCGAGAGATCGACTCGCTGCGCCTCCGCCAGCGTGCCGCCGCGATCCACCACGGCCTTGGTGCCGCTCCACACCGCGCGCATGAATTCCTGAAAACGCAGCAAGCCGGCGCGGTCGGAAAGATCGCCGTGGCCCGGGATCACGCGCTCGAACTCGCGCGCGGCCACCGCCGCCAACGTCGCGTCCCACTCCTTCACCGAGCCGCCGGCGTCGAGGTCGATGTTGGGGAAGCGGCCGTTGAAGTAGAGATCGCCGGCGTGGATTGTGTGCTCGGCGACGAACTCCACCACCAGGTCGCCGTCGGTGTGACCACGACCGGGATGAAACAAGCGAATCGTCTTGCCGCCGACGATCAGCTCGCGCTCGGTATCGAACGTGTCGTTGGGCAACAGATCGCGCGCCGGCACATCGCGCCAGTAGTCGGCGTCGCGCTCGCGCAGGTGTTTGAGGGTGTTGCCGGTGGCGATCACCTTGGTACCTGGCGGGAAGGCCGGATTCCCGTGCGTGTGATCCATGTGGTAGTGGGTGTTGATCACCATCGACACGGGCTTGTCGGTGATTTCACGAATGCGCGCACGGATAGCGTCGCCCTGGCGCGCGAAAGTCATCGTGTCGACCACCACCACGCCGTTGCCGGTAACGAGGACTCCTACATTCCCGCCCACGCCGGTCATCATGTAAAGGTCATCGGTGACGCGCTGCACACCGATCTGGCCCACGGTCCACCAGGCCCACGCCACGACGACGAGCACCACGGTGAGAAGCGCCCCAAGTCCGATCAGAATCTTGCGCAGCATCTCGTCCTCCTCTGGCCGCGGTCGGCCTGCTGTTCACGGGGTGGAGCGCAGCCTATCGCACAGGTCGTCCGTAAATTGAAGCCATTTTGTACCCCGTGTCGCCGCGCGCCGTGGTGGGGCACACCGTGTTTGTCGGCAGACTAGCGGCGTACTATACGGCGCGTCATGCAACGCAGCGAACCAACCGGACTACGAACGGTAGCGGGGCTGTTGTCGCTGAGCGCCGCGCTCACGGGCCTCTATTGGGTGGTGTTCTTTACCAGCGGGGCGACGCAAGCGACGCAGGAGCCGTGCTACGCCGTATTCGAACGCGCCTTTCCCGCTGCGGACGCCTGGCTCGCGCTCGCGGCGCTCGCCTGCGCCTCCGGCCTCCGCCGTCGCCGGCCGCGTGCCGTGTTGTGGGGCGTCGCTGCCGGCAGCGCGTTCATTTATCTTGGACTGATGGACACGCTCTACAACCTTGAGCACAGGATGTACGCGTCGATCGGCCCCGAGATGGCAGCCGAAGTTCTCATCAACGTCACCTGCTTCCTCTTCGGCCCGTTCCTGATGAGCTACGTCTGGCGCCACCGCCGTTGGCTCGGGGCGTAGTATCGTGAGTCGTGAGTCGTGAATGATGACTCGGGATTGGTGACTCGTGGCTGCGAAACACGATGCGGATTCGGTGATCCAAGATGTTGCCCACCGCCTCGCCGCGATCGATGGGATTGCCGCCGTCGTGCTCGGCGGCTCACGCGCGCGCGGCACTGCGCATGCGGAGTCGGATATCGATCTCGGGATCTACTACCATCCGGATCGCCCCCTCGACGTCGACGCTTTGCGCGCGCTCGCCCGTGAACTCGATACCAGCCAGACAGCCGCGACCGTCACCGTGCCGGGCGAATGGGGTCCGTGGATCAACGGCGGCGCGTGGTTGCAGATCGAGGGCCATCACGTCGACTGGCTCTATCGCGATTTCGGGTTGGTGACGCGCACCATCGCGCAGTGCCGTGCCGGCCGCCACACGTGCGACTATCAGCCAGGACATCCACACGGCTTTCACAACCACATGTACATGGCCGAGGTGCATCACTGCCGGGTGCTGCACGACCCAAGCGGGGCGCTGGCGCTACTCAAGGCGCAGACGATCACGTACCCGCCGCTGTTGCGGCGCGTCGTGATCGAGCGCCACCTGTTCGAGGCCGACTTCTCGCTGACGATCGCGCGCAAGGCCACAGCCCGCGCCGACGCATCGTACATCGCCGGTTGCT
>JBGOUW010000602.1:0-2947 GCA_041477755.1 Binatia bacterium | reverse complement strand
TCGGCATTGGTGTGCAAGATCGCAGCGCGGGCCGGGTCGTGTTCCTTGGTGACGATGAGCACTTTCGCCAGCGTCGCCGCCAGCGGGTAGAAGGGCCAGTCGGTGCCGAAGAGCAGCTTCTCGTATCCGAGCGTGCGGATCAGCTCGTGCAGTTGCGTCACCCCTTGTCCGGAAATCTCCAACCAGACGCTCGCGTGCTGCTGTGCGACGGGGATCGCATCGGCGACGTCCCGCGCGCCGGCGTGACCGAGGACGAAACGGACCTGCGGGAACGACGTAATGGCCCCCACGTAGCGACGGATCAGCGCGTACGGGCGCATGAACGCCGGCTCGATGCCGGAGCGGCCACCGTGAAAGATCACCGGGAGATTCAAGCGCCCGCACTCCTCATAGAGCTCCATAGCGGCCGGCTCGTCGGGAAAGAGGCGCTGCATCTCGGGATGGACTTTCACCCCCCGTACACCTCGCTGCGCATAGCCGCGTAGCTGGGTGCGCCAACCGGCGTCGCGCGGGTGGACCGAGGCAAAGGGAGTCAACCGCTCGCCGGCTCCCGCGCTGGCGATGGCATCGAGGATGTGCGCGGTCGGGTCTTCACCAAACGGGAGCCCGGTGGCGATGGGCAGCACCGCGACCTTGGCCACGCCCACCGCGTCCATCTCCGCCAACAAATTTGGAATGGTGTGAGTAGCCGCGGCCTGACTGCCGAACAGCAGACTGTTACGAACCTCGCGCGACAGATCGTCGTGCATGGCCTCGGTGAAGTTCGCGTTGATGTAGACGTCGAGATCGAGCGTGCACGGCGGGTCGGTGCGATCGCAATCGAGCAAATACTGTATCCGCTGCGTGCGCTGGAGCAGGTCGACCGGCGGCGCGAAGAGGTGCGCCCAGCCGAGGTGCGCGTGGAAATCGAATACCGGCGGTAGCTCCACCTTCGTACGCAGCACTCCGTTCGCATCGAGTTCGAACCACGGCAGATTGGCAAGCCCGCGATAGCCGCTGAAGCGCAGCGGGCCATAGGGACCCGTGCCCGAGCGCGCCAATTCGTCGCGCATCTGCGCGGCGAGGCGGACCGCATCGTCGTCCGTGTAGTCCCCTGAGCAAGTGCAGCTGAAAGCGCCGCCGGCGCCGGCCAGCGCTGCAAGCGCGAGCTTCAAAAAGTGACGACGATCCATGTTGTGACTCGCTAGGCAAGAATTGTCATCCTGAGCCAAGCGAAGGATCTCTCCGTAGCCGCGCGACAGGAAGAGAGATTCTTCGCCTTCGTCTCAGAATGACATGCTGGGTTGATTGGGTTGTTCTCAAAGTGACCCACTACCGCTGAGCTTCGCCGCACGACGGCGAGGAGGCCATATGACAGCCGGAGTCGATATCATCAAGCGCGCACCTTCACCGTTTGAGCCGTTCGCGCATTCGCGACGCGCCGGCATCGTGCTAGACCTCACCCGATGCGTTCGCCGACTCAACCGCGCCCAAGTGGCGCGCACGGCCATCGCTTGATGTGCTACGACTGCTTCAAGCCCCAAGTGGCGTGCGTCTGCGCTTCGATCGAACCGGTCGCGAATCACACCGGCATCATCATTCTGCAGCACCCGCGCGAGCGGTTCCACGCCATCGGAACGGCCCGGATAGCACGGCTGGGGTTGGTGAAGGTCAGCGTCGAGTCCTGCGTACCGCGCCCGCGCGGCTCGGCGATGCCCGCACCGCTTCCGGCGCGGACCGCGTTGCTCTATCCGGCGACCGGAGCCCGCGAGTTGGCCGAGATGCCTATAGCCGAACGGCCGCGGCATTTGGTCGTTCTCGACGGCACGTGGTTTCACGCCAAGAAGATCTACGACGCCTATCAATGTCTGCGTGATCTCCCGCACGTCAGTCTGATCCCGAGCGAACCCAGCCGCTATCGCATCCGGCGCGAACCCAAGCCGCACTACGTCGCGACGCTGGAGGCGATCGTGTACGCGCTGCGGATCATCGAGCCGCAGACGCGCGGCCTCGATGGTCTCCTGAGCAGCTTCGCGGCCATGATCGACCGCCAAGCGGCGTACACGCCGACGAGAAGAGATGATGTTGTCCCATCGAGATCAAATTGCGCGAGCGGCGCCTAGTTCTCGCCGCCAGCGCTCGATATAGTCGCCCGGCCGAAAAGGAGTCCGCTGATGCCGCGCGCAACGGTGATCGAAGAATTGTCCGAGGGAGTGCTGCTCGTCACGCTCAATCGGCCGGACCGCAAGAACGCCTTCAATCAACAGATGTGGTGCGATTTCCGCGATGCTCTTGCGGAGGCGCAGGCGAGCGACACGGTGCGCGTCGTCGTGGTCACCGGCGCCGGCAACGTGTTTTCCGCCGGCCAGGATCTCAACGAGATGCTGGGCGGTGGTGAGGCCGAGCCGGGCGAGGCGCATCCGTTCGGCACATTCATGGATCGCCTGTGCGTCTTCGACAAGCCGTTGATCGCCGCTGTCAACGGCGTCGGCGTGGGGATTGGCCTCACGCTGCTCTTGCACTGTGAGTACGTCTACATCGCACGCGGCGCCCGTCTGCGGGCGCCGTTCATCACCCTCGGCGTGGTGCCCGAAGCAGCCAGCAGCTACCTCCTGCCGGCGCTGATCGGCTACCGCAAGGCGATCGACCTGCTGTTCGACTCCGACTTCATCTCCGCCGATCGAGCAGTCGAGCTCGGGATCGCCACGCAGCTCTGCGAACCCGAGGCGCTGCTCCCCGCCGCCCTCGATCGCGCGCGCCGTCTGGCGATGAAGCCGCTCGGGTCGCTGCGCTGGACGAAACGACTCGTGCTCGCCGCCCGCCAGGATCAAGTGGCCGCCGCGCGCCAGCGCGAAGATGAGGCCTTCATCCATCGCGTCGGCTCGCCCGAGAATCTCGAGGCGGTGTCGGCCTTCTTTGCAAAACGCAGCCCGGATTTTTCCACCGTGCCGCCAACCGACCGCGAACC
>JBGOUW010000642.1:0-2693 GCA_041477755.1 Binatia bacterium | reverse complement strand
CGCTGCGGGTCGGCGGCAGCGGCGAGCATCACGACCGCGCTGGGCTGCTCGCGCTCGAATCGGGCGGTCGCATTGGCGATCGGTTCGTCGATCAGGGTGTCGGCGAGGTACAGCACGACCGGTTCGTCGCCGGCGAACTCGCGCGCGCAGTGTACCGCGTGCGCCAAGCCGAGCGGCTCGGGCTGCTCGACGTACTGCACGCGCGCCCCAAAGCGCTCGCCGCGGTGAACCTGCGCTTCGATCTGCGCGTGGGTGTTCGGATTGACGACGATGCCGATGTCACGCACGCCGGCGGCGACGATATTCTCGATCGCGTAGAACAGCACCGGCTTGTTCGCCACCGCGATCAGGTGCTTCGCAACATGGTCCGTCAGCGGACGCATACGCGTGCCGAAGCCGGCGCAAAGGACCACCGCCTTCATGTTGGCTTCACGCGCTGTCAGTATGCGATCGGCGGCGGGTAGTCCACTTGGACTGCGGTCGCTCACTCACCGACTGCGGGTCGCCTTTCCCGCGGCCCGGCGAATCAGCTACTATTCACGATCACGATGGGCGGAGGCGAGGATTCGGTCGAGCGGAAGCCGTGGTGGGCGCGACCGCCGGTGCTCGTGACGAGCCTGGTGCTGTTGTGGAGTGCGCACCTTGCCGCGTCGTACCTGCAGACCGACTGGGCCCACAACGACTTCGAGCGTTTCGACGATTTGCGGCTGACAATTCTCTTCTTCGGCTTGAGCGTTGGCTTGTGCACGGCTCACGTCGCGCTGTACGCCGCGCGACCGCCGCTGGCGCGTCGAACCATTTGGCTCACGCTGCTGGCAAGCGCGGTGCTCGTGTTGGCCAGCTTTCCGGTGGGTTCGCGTGATGTGTTTTCGTACGCGATGTTCGGGCGCGTTTGGGCGACCTATCACGCGAACCCGTTCGTGGTGGCCGCGGCGCAATTCCCCGACGATCCGTGGCATCGGTGGACGTCGGTATCACTCAACCGTCCGGTGGCGGCGTACGGACCGCTGTTCATGTGGCAGAGCTGGCCGATCAACGCGATCGCTGGCGATCAATTGTGGCTGGTAGTGGGTTTGCACAAACTCGTGGCGACGCTTGGCTTCGTTGCCAGCATAGGTCTGGTCGGTGACCTTCTGCCTCGCTCGAACAGTGTTGAGTACGCCCCGACATGGCCGTTGGTGCTGTTGGCGTGGAACCCGTTGTTCCTGTTCGAGACCGCCGGTAGTGCGCACAACGACAGCGCGATGGTGGTGCTGCTGCTGGCGACGCTGTGGTGCTGGCAGCGAGAACGCTTCAATCTCGCGGTGGCCCTTCTGGCGCTGTCGTTCTGGTACAAATGGTACGGAATCATTCTGGTTCCCGCATTGTTGATCGACACGCTGCGGGCCGCAGGGCTGCGGCGTGCGTGCGAACGTGCCGGCCTTGGTGTAGCGATCGGGGTGGCGATCGGCTTTGTGCTCCTAGCTCCGCTGCCGCACGCGTTGCCAACGATCGTGCATGAGCTGCTCCATCCCGAAAAGATGCGCGGCATTTTTCCGACCGAGTTGCCACCTCCGCTGGCGGTACTGTTCTACCTGATTCGGGCCACCGGCTGGTTCGAGGTGGACTTCGGCTACCAGCTCTTCGATGCGCTCCGATTCGGGCTGTTCGGAATCGCCATCGCACTGATTTGCCGGCGCCAGTGGCGCGATGCGGCGTCGTTTGGGGCCCTGATCGAGGCGTGCGCATTGATCCTGCTCGCGCTCTGTTTCTTGCTCATCACGCAGCTGTGGCCCTGGCATTTGCTTGCACCGATCGCGTTGGCGATCGCGCGCGGCAGCGCGGCGTGGCTGGTGTTGGCGGTCGTTCTGACCCTGCTGGGGCTGCTGAGCTACTTCCTGACCTTCGGCATCGCAACCGTGCTGCTCGCGGCGGTGGTGAGCAGCGTGTGGGTGTTGCGACGCGCGCGCGCGTAGCCGTCTCAACTACGGAAAGATGCCGTGCGGTGCCGCCGGAATTGCAGCCAATTGGAGCGCTGTCGCACGATCGGTTCGCACGTAGAGTTCCGCGATCTGATCGCTGTACATCCGCTGCCAGCCGGGTGCGCTTCGAATCGGACAGGGAGAGTCGCGCGGCACCAGCGCCGCGTCGGTTGGATAGGCTGTGAGCAAACGCTGCCAGTCCTTCTCGCCGGCGTAGAAGTTGAAATTGTCGTGGACGACCGCGGGCGGAAACAGAGTTGCGAAACGGCCGTCGAGTGACACCTTCACCCCGGGCGCGAGGTGCCACAGCACGTACTCACCCCAGTCGAGCGGCACCGCGAGGTTGAGGTCGCCGGTGGTGGCAGCCAGCGCACGGACGGCATCGACCGGATAGTCGTTGGGATCGAACACGACCTCGAAGCGATCTGCCACCAGTCGCCGACCCTGCAGCGTCACTTGCACGAGCGCGAGCGCGATCAACCCGCCGGCGAGCAGGCGCTGTGCACTGGTGCTGACCGCGAACCGACGCCACGGCCACCACCGTACCGCGGCGGCCAGCTGCGCGGCGGTGGGCGCCGCCGCGGCAATCGCAAACACCGGCGTATGGCGCTGGTGCTGCAACGCCATCACGGCGGTGGCGATCGCGAGCACCGTTTGCCATGTCTGTTGGCGTCGGCGGGCGAACGGCAGCGTGACGATGAACAGCGCAAGCAGCGTGAAGAACGTCTGCTG
>JBGOUW010000487.1:0-3841 GCA_041477755.1 Binatia bacterium | reverse complement strand
TTCTCCGTGCAGCCGCCCGGGCCGGGGCAACCGCCACTGCCGCTGACCGGGCTGTTCGGCGGCGGCTGGGACGACGTGAACTATCAGACCACCGCGTTCGAAACGCTGGCGCAACAATGGAACACAACCCACACCACTGACACGGTCCGAGTCGCCAACGGCATCGACTACTTTCAAGAACTCGAGACCCACGTCGGGCAGCTCAACACCCTGCGCGGCGGCTGGGGCAACGAGTGGGATCTGTGGCCGACCGCGCTGGCCGAACGCACCGCGCAGACGCGCCGCGCCATCGAACAACTCCACTCCGCCGAGGCGATGGCGGCCGTCGTTCATGCGCGCAATCCGAGCTTTTGGCCGCCGCGTCAAGCCGCGCTGGAAGCGGCGATGGTCGACTACTTCAAGTACTTCGAGCACGGCTGGGGCGACGGCGGTGTCGGCCTGCCGTACGTGATCAACAACAAGTTGACGTGGGCGCAGAACATCGCGACAACGGTGGCGCAGACCACCACCGCCGCCGCCGCCGCGCTGGCCGGCTCCTTCCAGACCCCCGACGAAGACCGCTTTGTCGTCTTCAATCCGCTGGGATTCGCGCGCACCGACTTCGCCGACCTCCCGATCGCCGGCAGCGGCCCGTTCATCGTCACCGACGTGGCGAGTAACACCGAAGTGCCCAGCCAAGTGGTGACCACCGGCGCCACCACCGCCCTGCGCATCCTGGCCAGCAACGTGCCGTCGCTCGGCTATCGCGTCTATCGCTACGAGGCCGGCACCGGCACGGCGTTTCCGGACGCGGCCACGGTGACCGACAATCAGATCGAGAGCGCGTGGCATCGCGTCAGCGTCGACGCGCGCGGCCAGCTCACCAGCGCCTTCGACAAGATCGCCAACGTGGAGATGGCGGGCACTGGCCTGAACGATTTTGGCAGTGGCACGTCCGCCGCACTGGTCGCGGATAACGTGGGACCGGTGTCGGTCACACTGCGGCGCGACATCAGCGGCCCACCGAGTCGGCGCGTGCGGGTGACGCTCATCGCCGGCGTCGATCGCATCGAAGTCGAAGACGAGATCCTGGAGTCCGACACGGCCACGCGAGTCTACCGGTACAACGTCGGTCTGAGTAATCCGCAGATCCGGTTCGAAGAGATCGGCGCCATCGCGCGGCCGGGCGTGGCGGCCCAAGGCGGCGACTTCCTCGCCGGTGCGCGCATGGACTTCATGACGCTGAACCACTTCGTCAATTTCACCGACGGGGGCTACAGCATCACGTTGTCGAACCAGGACGCGTTCACCATGCAGGTTGGCAACAGCACGCCAGGCAGCTTCGATCTGCCAACCTCCGAGGTCAGCGTGCTCGCGCTCGGGCAGGTCTCCGGCAGCGACAGCATCACCGACCAAGGCGGCGACACCTACTTCCTCAATCGCTTCGCCGTTCAGGGCGCAGCCGGCGCGTATTCCGGCGCACAGGCGATGAAGACCAGCTTGGCGCACCAGAATCCGCTCCAGACGATCGCGCTCGCCCGCAATCAATCCGGCCCATTGACACAGGCTACGCAGAGTTTCCTCTCGGTGAGCGCGCCCAACGTCGTGGTCACCGCCTTCAAGCCCACGGAGGAAGGGGATCGGGGCTTGCTCGTACGGTTGTGGGAACTCGACGGCGTCCCTACCACCTTCTCCATCGACGCCTCCGCGTTCTCGCCGACGGTAGCTTACGAGACCTCGCTGATCGAAACCGACACCGCCCCAGCCTCGGTCGCCAGCGGCATCATCACCGCCAGCCTCGGCGCCAACGAGATCAAAGCGTATCGCTTTCAGCCGAGTTGCCAATCCGAGGTTTCCAACGACAACTGTCCGTGTATCGCCAATCCCGGCCAAGAGGACAGTGACGGCGATGGCGTCGGTGACGCGTGCGACAACTGCCCGAACACACCGAACGCGAGCCAAGCGGATGCCGACAACGACACCGTCGGCGACGCGTGCGACCTCTGCACCACCACGGTTGCGGGCCAGACCAAATGGCTGCGGCCACTGGCGATGGCCTTCCGCATCAACGACAACATTAACGGTAACGACTTCTTGCGCTTGAGCGGCCAGTTCACGCTCGCCACCGGCGCCTTCACCATCGACCCGATGGCCAACGGCGCACGCGTGCAGATCCGCTCGGCAGCCGGCGTGCCGAAGGTCGATATCACTCTGCCATCGGGGCCGTACGTGTATCCGGGTCCAGGCTGGATCAAGAGCGTCAAGCGCTTTCTGTTCCGCGATCTGCGTCCCGGCGGTACCAACGGCATCAGTCAACTGAATGTGCTGAGCAAAACCAACGGGGCCGTGCAGGTGATGTTGCTGGGAACGAAGGGAGTCTTCAACCTGCTCGCCAGCGACCGGCCACTGCGCGCGACGGTCGTTCTCGGTGGCGCCGCCGCGAGCGCCGCCGGCGAGTGTGGCGAATTGAGTTTCGCCACCAAGGCGTGCCGAGCCAACCGCAGCGGAACACTGCTGGTGTGCCGGTAGCCCGCGAGGCTCCGACCTCCAGGGCAAGCGGAACCCCTCTCGCAACCCACTGAACGCTTCGGCTCGCCCTGCGACCCTCGAAGGGCGTCTGAACCCTCTTTCATCAGCTCGCTAGACTTCCAACCGCACGGTCACAACACCGCTGGCGAAGCGTCGCAGAAACGGGCCCATCAATCGCCGCGCGATTCCCAGCCGGACTAGGAGCGGCAACACGACGCCGACGAGAATTCCACTACCCCACGCGCGGCCGAACAGCACTCGCGGCGGGCCTTGTTGCTGCGCTTGGATCTGCGTGACCTCGGGCTGGCGTTCCGCTTGGACCCGCTGCGCCGCGGCGTCGATCTCGCTGGCGCTTCCGCTGCGCCTCAACACGGGCACGAGGTGATTCGCCGCCACGATCGCATCGCGCAACGCGATGTTGATGCCCTGCCCGCCCACCGGTGACATCGGATGCGCTGCGTCGCCGATCAGCAGCAGCCCCGGCGCCGTCCACCGCACCAACCGATCACACACCACGTCGAGCAGAAACGGCTGGGTGATCTCCTGCCGATGCGCGCGCAGATGCGCGGCCAGATCCGGCGACAAATGCTCCGCCATCTCATCGAGCCAGCTTTCAATGCCGCGGCGCCGCAGCTCGCCGAAGCAGCCTTTCTCGATGATCCAACCAATCTGCAGCCGCTCGTCGTACGATGGAAACATCAACGCGAAGTGCCCGCGGCCGAGATACGCACGCGCCGTCCGTCGATCACGCAGGAACGGCGGCAGCGGCACCTTGCACCACACGACGTCGAACGCTTGCGGCATGCGTTCCTCGTGCAAGCCGGCACGACGGCGCAATACGGAGGTGCGCCCATCGGTACCGATCACGAGATCGCCGCGGAACTCGCATGCACCGGCGCTCGCGTCCGCGAGCACACCTACCACGCGCTCACCGACGCGTACGACGTCACGCACCGTAACGCCGCGCTCTAGTCGAAATGACGGGAAGCGCGCCGCCTCCGCCACCAGCAACTCCAACAAGGCTGGCTGCGATACCATGCGTGGACCGAGGGTGCCGAGCTGCTCTTGCACATCGAGGCGAAACAGCCGGCGGGCGCCGCGGTACATCTCGACTGCGCTGATGCGACTGGCAGGCAGCGCGTCGAGCGCGGCGCCCAGCCCCATCTGCGTGAGCGCATCGACCCCGCTCGGCATCAACGCCTCGCCGCGGAACTCGCGCGCGAAATCCGTGTGCCGCTCCAGCAATGTCACCGCGATTCCGCTGCGCGCGAGCAGAAACGCCAGCGATGCGCCGGCCGGCCCGGCGCCAACGACCACAACCTGAGTCATCGCG
>JBGOUW010000314.1:0-6103 GCA_041477755.1 Binatia bacterium | reverse complement strand
GCACGGCCAGCTCGACATCGGTCCCTACAGCCAGGCGGCCAAGGTGCAGGGGCGGGAGCCGGTGCGCATTCACCCGATCGATGCCGCCGCGCGCAACATCGTCGATGGCGACGTAGTGCGGCTGTTCAACGAGCGCGGGAGCTGCCTCGCAGGAGCAGTAGTCTCGACCGACGTAAGAACCGGCGTAGTGCAGCTGTCGACGGGAGCATGGTTCGATCCCGACGACACGCGTGCCGAGATCGCCATGTGTGTCCACGGCAACCCAAACGTCTTGACGCGTGACATCGGCACGTCCCGCCTCTCGCAGGGTTGCTCCGGACAACACGCGCTCGTCGAGCTGGAGCGTTTCGCCGGCGTTGTACCACCGGTGCGAGCCTTCGAGCCTCCGGCGATCAAGGCGTGACTCGGTCAAGAGTTCGGCGAGGAGTCCTAACGCTCTACCGCGCTCGACCTGATGGGTCCCGGGATCAGGCGCATGCTCCGCTAAGCGGACTGCTGGCGGACACGGCGCCCATCGATCGCACGATCACGATGCGCGTGTTCAGAGTCGACGCGGGGTCACCCGTCAGCATCGTCAGCGGGCGACGCTGGCTGAGTACTCACGCGTTGGGGCTGTCGACGTCTTGGTCTACCGAACACTGGGACTTCAAGTAACGGTAGCGCACGTTCGCTAAATCCTAGAAGGACGGAGATACCCAGCAGAATCAGAATTCTTGGCTCCGTACATGAAGCGCCGGTATTCGTGGCGCAAGAGCTAAGTACGTCCCCAAAAAGTCTGATTCTGAATCGAGAGAGGAAGAAGGCCCCAGGCCAGAAATGCGCAACCTACCACGCTCGCAATTGCACCCGTAATTGTGCGGCCGAGGATGAGGCGTTCATACGCTTCGAGTTCCTTGGACGGCGTCGCCATCCCACCTGGCATCTTTCGAATCACGCTAACACAGCCGCCAACAGCACCGGCAAGCAGAATCCCGACCAGGACCAATGATGGAATGTGGAGAAGGACAATGGCTAGGGGCAGCAGGAGCAGCGTTGCAACTCCAAGCAAACGAGCGAACCGCTTCATCGTCCTGCTATATTCGTCGATGTAATCCGACCAAGAGTCGGATTCCTCAAAGATCTTCTGAAGCGCTCCGTGCGCGATGGCGTTGTCTTTGTCGCGCAGCTTTCGACCCAGTGATCCACGAAGGTTCGTGATCGTGTCAGCAGGAACTCCCCACTCCTCCATCAGGTCGATGGCAAGTGTCCCTTCGTCGAGTACTTCCAAAGGCTGGCAGGCGTATGCTCGCAGCTGCCCCTGCGACTTCGCGTCGTCGACCAGGTCCTCAAGCTCGTCAATGGTAGTTGCCTGGACTGCCTTCCGTTCATCCTCTTCGAGACGGTCACTCACGTTCATGACTGGACTCTGCTGCCCGACGATTTGGGGCGCGCTCAACCACCGCCTCGAAGGTAATTCGCTCCTGACGGATTTCTGACAAGGCGTCCTGGCGACTCGCTTCAAGTTTCTTCCGCTTACGTGACGCGCACATGTGCAACTCCCCTACCAACAGCACTGACCCAAGCCGTCAGCGCGCGCTGACCCATTCGCGGAGCGCTTCGCGCATCGCCTCGTGCAGCGTGAGACCTTTGGCCTTCGCCTTGGCGGCCATCGCATTCCAGAACCCCGGTGTGTGCTTCACGGTCTTGGCTACCGTGCCGATGGCCTTTTCGCCCTTCCGCGGCCGGCCGCGGCGCAACGATATCTGCGGTCCGAAGCGACGGTCGGTGTCGGCGGCGATCTTGCGGAAGTTCTTGCGGAGCCGTTCAACCGGCGTGAACGTCACTGGCTCGTTCTCAAGGAGCTGCTCCACGGATCGATACGTGCGCTTCTTCATGGCTGCCTCCGTCGGTTGCGCGCAATGCGAAACGCGGTGATGGGATAGACCACATCCGGCCCGGCAAGCGCGAAAACCATTCGGTAGATCGTGCTGCCCACGGTCCCCTCGACGACAAAGCGCATCGGATCATCCTCCACCGCAAACATCAGACGATCGTCAGCAGTGAAGATGCGCTCGGCGAGCGCGGGATCAACGCCGTGTTGGGCCAGATGGGCGGTGTTCTCCTCATCCCAGACGAATCGCATCACGCCCATAAAGAGTAACACCAATAAGATCGCCGCCGCAAGCTCCTACAAGGTGGGACTTTATCGAGTCGAGGGCATCTCTTGCACCGGCCTGTGCATCAGAGAGGCCCGAGGTCGCATGCAGGAATTTCGAGATCAGGTCGCGGCCGCAACCGGGCGGGCGAGTGGCATCGGGCGCGCCTTGACGCAGCGATTCGGGGACGAAGATGATGAAGGCGTGCTGGTGCGCCCCCATTCGCCGCTTCAAACCGTCAACAACCGGTGTGCGTGCATCATCTTCTGCCGGATCGGCAGCTCGAACGGACACGCGGCCTCGCAGGGCGCCGGGCAATTCACGCAGTGTGACGCGTTGTTTCCGGGTGAGAGTGTGGCGTACTTCGCCATGGCATCACGTTCGCGGCCGTAGTTCTCGAAGTACATCGCGTAGCGGAAGATGTCGTTGACCGGCACGTCGTACGGGCAGCGATCGAGGCACTCGCCACAGCCGGGACGGCAGTAGTCTTTGGCGATCAACTGATCGTAGCGTTCGAGCAGCGCGACATCGTGATCACGCAACGGTGCTCCGGACGCGTACAGGTACTCGTCGATCTGGTTGAAGTTGCGAATCGAGACCACCAGCCCGCTGACGTCGGGGTTGTTGAGAACCCATTTGAACGCCGCCTGACTGAACGCTTGCGATTGATCGGCGAAGTCCTTCAACACGGTGGCCTTGGCACCCTTGAGGGTTTTCATCGCGACCACACCGACACCCTTCTGCTTCGCGTCGCGGAAGATGTTGGTGAGATCCGGCCAGTTGTTGAAGTTGTGCGCGACCAGCAACATGTTGAAGCGGCCCGAGTCGACCGCGTGGCGCATAACCTCTTCGAGATTCGGCGTATGGCTGCTGACGCCGAGGAAGCGCGCTTTGCCCTGCGCCTTCAGACGATCGAACGCTTCGTGAAACGTCGGCGCCATTAGTCGCTCAATGCTGTTGACCTCGTGAATGATGCAGACGTCGAGGTAATCTGTTTGCAGGCGGGTGAGACTGCCCTCAACCGCTTTGATGACGTCGGCGACTGAAGTGTCCACCGGCAGATGCCCGTCAGCGGTGCAAAACTTCGAAGCGATGAAGACCTTGTCGCGATGCGGCTTGAGCGCCTTGCCGATGGTCTGTTCGCTGCCGGTCTTGCTGTAGTCGGGTGAGGTATCGAAGTAGTTGATGCCGCGCTCGACGGCGCGCGTCACCACCTCGGGATTGTCGATGCCCCCGCCGCCGAACGAGATGTCGGACATCATGATGCCGGTGTTACCGAGCGGGCGATGACTGCGGACGGCCGCTCCCTGCCACGCGGGGTTGGGACGAGTAGACTCCGTCGGCGCATCGCGGGCCAGGAACAAGTACGTGCTGTTGCGCCAAGCGGCGTACCACGCTGCGGCCGCCGCACCGCCGGCGGCAACCGTCCCCGCGCCCTTGAGCAGTTTCCGTCGCGTCAGCGACCGGTCGTCTCGCTCATCCGCCATAGAGCACCTCGTGCGAGCAAGTGTAGCCGAGGCTTGATTGCTCGCGCAATCATCTTTGTCGGTGGTGAAGGTGCGCGATGAGTCGAAAGCTTGCGGTTCGCCCATCAGTCTGCGCATCAGAGGGGCGGGAGGATGACATGAAGGAATTCCGAGATAAGGTCGCGGTCGTCACTGGGGCGGCGAGTGGCATTGGGCGCGCCTTGGCGCAGCGGTTCGCGCGCGAAGGAATGAAGGTCGTGCTCGCCGACGTGGAGCCGGCGGCGCTCGAACAGGCGGCGCGCGAGATCGAAGCGACGGGCACGCAAGCGCTGGCGGTGCGGACCGATGTGTCGAAGGCGGCCGAGGTGGAACGGCTGGCGCAAGCGGCGCTCGACCAGTTCGGCGCTGTTCACGTTGTCTGCAACAACGCCGGTGTGGTGACATCGGCGCCGAGTTGGATGCAAACCGTCGCCGATTGGGAATGGGTGCTCGGCGTCAATTTGTGGGGCGTCATCCATGGTGTGCGCGTATTCACGCCGATTCTGTTGTCGCAAGGCGTCGAGGGCCACATCGTCAACACCGCCTCGATGGCCGGAATGATTTGCGGCCCGGGTGCGGCGCCGTACAACGTGTCGAAGTTCGGTGTCGTGGCCCTATCAGAAACGCTTCACTACGAACTGACGATGCTCGGCGCGCCGGTGCACGTCTCGGTGCTCTGCCCGGGCTTCGTGAACACCAACATCTTCGATGCCGCGCGCAATCGCCCGGCGGCGTTGGCCGAGACGGCGCCGAAGATGCCGGGCGCGGAGGAGATGGAGCAGATGGCGCGTCAGCTACTCGCGGCGGGATCGCCGCCGAGCATGGTGGCCGACGTCGTCTTCGACGCCATCCGCAACGAGCGCCTCTATATCTTCCCGCACCCCGAGTGGAAGCAGTACATCCGCGCGCGCATGGAGGACATCGTCGAGGAACGTAATCCGACACTCGGAACGATGGAGGAAGTGTTCAGTCGCCTGAAAGGGAGCAACTAGCCTCAAAGCGAAGAGATAGTGCAACCGCCGATAAACGCCGATGTCCGCAGATCAAAGCTTTCTGCAAAGCAAAAGAGATCGGTAAACCACATCGGAATGCATTTGGTGATCAAGCGATGAGTCGCATCGAATTCCACATCTGCGTTCATCGGCGTGCATCGGTGGTTTCCTCTCCCTTTTCGGATCGGGGCAAGTTTCGCAGCGCCCACAAGGGGCGCGGCTACGAGGAGCCCTTCCGCATCGCCAACGCTGCGTCGCGAAACTCCGGCGGGATGCGCTGTGGGCGGCCGGCGTCGTTGAGCACGGCGTGCGTCGTGTGGCCGCTGGCGAGCAGCGCCCCGTCGAGCGCGGTCACTTCGTACTGAATGGTAAGGCGTGCGCGCATGACGTCGCTGATGCCGGCGCGAACAATCAAATCGTCATCGTAGCGCGCCGGCTTGTGATAGCGGCATGCGGTCTCGATCACGCCGAGGTAGAGCCCGCGCGCGATGTACTCGGGAAACGGATGGCCGAGCTTGCGGAACAATTCAGCGCGGCCGATCTCGAACAAGCGAAAGTAGTTGCCGTAGTACATGATCCGCATCGGATCGCAGTCGGCGAAGATGACGCGGTAGCGTGCCACGTCGATCAGCTTTGTGTCGGACATGCGCGGCCTCTCTATGTGGCGAAACGACTGACTGCAAGAGCAGGGCGCCATGACATCTGTCAGCGGTCTGCCTGATCCGTCTCAGTGACGCGAGTCAGAGATTCCTTGTACGCTTTTGTCAAGAGCGTGGCAGGCTTCGTACGGGTGAAAGACCACGGCCGTCGTGCTCGGGCAGCGGTCAGAGGGCGGCGCGATCCTCATGAAGTCACGGGCGCTTCTCGGGTTACTCGGCGTCAGCTTCCTGCTGTTGGGTGTCTCCCGCAGCGTTGCCCAGCAATGCACGCAACTGAGCGGTGTCTTCTCCGCGACCATCCTCGGCAACACCAGTGGTCAAAGCACCGGCAGCGGCAGCTGCGGCGGCAACGACGCGCCGGAAGCGACCTTCTTCTACTACGCGCCACGCACGGGCACCTACACAATCGACACCAACGGCTCACTCTTCGACACCGTGCTCTACGTGCGCAACGATCAAGCGCAGGAGCTTATTTGCAACGACGATATCGCTACCGACAACAAGCAGTCGCTCGTGACGCTCCACCTCGACCAGGGCCAGTTCGCCACGATTGTGGTTGACGGCTATGACGCCACCAGCAGCGGGAGTCTCACACTCCGGGTCAACGGCAATTGCCCGCGGCCGCAGAACGATGACCCACGGGACCTCGGTAGCTCGCTATCGGTATCGGTCAACGGCAACACCATGTGCGGCAGCTACCTCGCGCACGGCGCATCGTGCGGTGCCGGCGGCGACAATGCGCCGGACGCGACATTTCTCTATGCCGTCCCAATCGACGGCACGTACACGATCGACACCATCGGATCGAGCTT
>JBGOUW010000552.1:0-3264 GCA_041477755.1 Binatia bacterium | reverse complement strand
TTCTCCGAGTCGTCGCTGAAGGCGACGCACTTCATCGAACTGTGTTGTCAACGCAAGACGCCGCTGCTGTTCCTACAAAACATCACCGGCTTCATCGTCGGCAAGAAGTACGAGCAAGGCGGCATCGCCAAGGACGGTGCGAAGATGGTGCACGCTGTTGCCAACGCCGCGGTGCCGAAGTTCACGGTCATCATCGGGGCTTCCAACGGCGCCGGCAACTACGGCATGTGCGGACGCGCGTATAGTCCGCGTCTGTTGTTCATGTGGCCGAACGGACGGATCTCGGTGATGGGAGGCGAGCAAGCCGCGCAGACGCTGCTGACGGTCAAGCTGCAGCAACTCGCGCAACGCGGCGAGGCCATGTCGCCCGAAGAACAGCAGCGCTTCACCGCGCCTACGTTGGCGAAGTACGAAGAGGAAGGCAGCCCGTACTATTCGACCGCGCGTTTGTGGGACGATGGCGTGCTTGATCCAGTCGAGACGCGCGATGCACTCGGCCTCGCCCTCGCCGCCGCGCTGACGCAACCGATTCCCGACACCCGCGTCGGCGTGTTCCGGATGTGAGCTGACAGCGATGCTCTGTTAGTCGTGCCATCGCGACAACCACTGGTGCACAACCGTGCGCCCCTACGCGAGACCGCCGCCGACTCTCCCAACGGCGAGCGCCACCAGCTGACGGTCCTCTCCAGCGACCTTGTCGGCTCGACGCCACTGTCGCCGCAACTCGATCCCGAGGAGTGGCGCGATTTCGTTGCGTACTACCAGCGCGCCGCAACCGAGGCCGTAGAAAAGTTCGGCGGCCACGTCGCCAAGAATCTCGGCGATGGGCTGCTCATCTACTTCGGCGGGCCCACCGCGCGCGAGGACGACCCGGAGCGCGCGATCCGCGCCGGCCTGGCGATCGTAGAGGCGGTGCATGCGTTGAACGAGCGCCTCCACCCTAGCCCTCCTCCGTTGCCGGAAGCCTGTCCTGAGCCCGGTCGAAGGATGGCAACAGAGGAGGGAACTCGGATCCCCTCGCTTGCGAGCGCTGTGGCCGACGAGGCTCGGATCCCCTCCTCTGCGAGCATCTCCGCGAGCGGAGGAGGGTTAGGGTAGAGGCCTCTTCTCTCCGTCCGCGTCGGCATGCACACCGGCCCGGTGGTGGTTGCCGATGGCGGCAAGGTCTTCGGCGAAACGGCGAACGTCGCGGCGCGCGTGCAGAGCGCCGCCGCGCCCGACACGGTGGTGATCACCGCCGCGACGCAGCGCTTATGGCGGGAGCATGGCAAACGCGCCGTAGCGCGCGACCTGCTGTCACTCATCTACGCGTGGTTCACCGAAGGATTCGACACGCGCGACCTGAAGGACGCGAAGGCGCTGTTGGAGGGACTGGCAGACTGATACGCCTACTCCGCCCGCTCGATTCGGCAACGCACGTAGCGATGGTGCGGAACGCCGGTAAACGGATCGCGGTCGGTGGTGTCGGTAAGTTCGTTGGAGTTGGCACCGTCGACGTTCATGCGGCCGTCGGCGCCGGACATCATTCCGAAACCGTTGGGCATCCACACGTGGCCCGCGATTAATTTCGGGTCGATTTGCGCCGGCAGCGTCACCGCACCGCGGCGCGTGCTGATGCGCACCGGGTCTCCGTCGCGCAGGCTCAGGCTCTTGGCGTCGCCCGGGGACAGATTGAGCGCGCAGTGCGGCCCGCGGCCTTTGCGCCAGCTCGGATCGCGTTGAATCGTGTTGGCCGTCCAGCGCGTGCGTAACCCGGCGGCGAGGACGAACGGATACTCAGCGTCCCTCAGTGGCGGAGTCGCAATCGCGCGGGCAATTTCCTTGAGCATTGGTGCCGGCACCAACCGCACGCGCTTGTCGTCGAAGCCGAGATGATCGATCAGATTGGTCTCGGTGGCGACGCGCGCGATCTCGACGCCTTCGGGGTGCGCGAGAATGCGGCGAAAGAGTTCGGATGCAATCTCGAACTGACTCTTGCCTTGCCACTCGCTGCCCAGTGCGCGCACCACGCCGTCGCTGCGCAGCATTGCGTTCAAGTGCGCCACCATCCAAAACGCCGCTAGCGACGGTGCTGCGAGCAACGGGCCCAGCGTCCGGTACGCCCAGAACAGCATCTGGTTCGACGGGTCGTGTCCGCGTGGTTGCTCGGCAGTGAGTTGCTGCAGCGCGCCCAGAAACATCATCGCCCCGTTGGGTTCCAACGCAGCCGCCGCGAGCTCATGCAATTGAGCCGGCGGTGTGCCGAACAGATTCATCGCTTCGGCGAGGCGCACGTAGATCTCGGGTTCCGGCAACGCCTCGGCGGGTCCAGGAACAACTGGCGGCCGGACTTGCACGTCGACCTGGGGGTAGCGTTTCGGAAAACCGGCGAACTCCCACTTTTCGTAGCCAACGGGCGTGGGCAATACGTAGTCCGCAACTAGCGCGGTCTCGGTCATCGCCGGATCAATCACCACCAGCAGATCCAGTCGCGCGCGCGCACTCCGCCACGCGGCGGTGTCGGAGTACGACAAAAATGGATTCGAGCCCTCGACGATCAGGGCGCGGAGTCGCTGGGGATGATCGACCATCACCTCTTCCGGCACCAACGTCGGCGACATCATGCCGAAGTTGCCGATCGCGCGGATTGCCGGAATGCCCGAGGCGAGCGCGCGTTCGGGCTCGCTCACCCGCGCCTGGTCGAGAACGGCCGGCGCAAAGGTCTCCATGAACACGTTGCCGCCAGCCCGCCCGAGATTGCCGGTGACCGCAAGCAGCACGCGGATCACGTATGAAATGAGCGTCGAGAATGGCGTCTGCTCGACGCCAAGGTCGTAGAAGATCGCCGCCGACTCGGCGGTTGCGAAGCCGGTGGCGGTTTCGATCAGCGCATCCACCGCGACGCCGCATCGCGTCGCCATCTCATTCACGTCGACCGACGCCAGCGCGGTCCGCAGCGCGTCGAAGTCGGTCGTATGGTCACGGATGAATGCCTCGTCCACCAGATTCCGTTCCACGATCACGGCGGCGAGAGCGAGCAACAGATAGGCATCGGTGCCCGGCTGCACGCGCAGATGGCGCGTCGCGGTGCGCGTGGTTTCGGTCTCTCGCGGGTCAACGACCACCAGCGTACGCGAGCGATCGTCACTGAAGCGTTTGAACGTATCGGTGGCGTTGTGACCACGGTTGCTGATTTTCGGATTGGTCCCCAGCACCAGCATGAAGCGTGTGTGCTCGGCATCGGCGTGGAGCCAGGCCGCCGGCGAGGCATTGAACATCCACTGG
>JBGOUW010000014.1:0-20305 GCA_041477755.1 Binatia bacterium | reverse complement strand
TGCGCGATCGCCAGGTATCAAGCTGGTGTGCCCGCTGGTGCGACGGCCCGGCATGAGCCATGCGGAATTTGTCGCCCATTGGCTCACCCGTCATGTGCCACTCGCCCTCGCGCATCATCCCGGCTTGTCGAAGTATGTCACCAACGTTGTCGACGAACGGCTGTCGTCCGGCGGGGACGAGTTGGACGGCATCGCCGAGTTGCATTTTCCCAGCTCGGAGGCACTCAAGACAGGAATGTTCGACTCGGCTGAAGGCGAGCGCATCATTCGCGACGACATCACCCGCTTCATCGGCCGCACGGCGGCGTACCGCGTAGGGGAGTACGTGCAGAAGGTGTTGGCTTAGAGGTGGTACGGCCTTCCAGCCTGCGGCCACAGCCAAGATGGCTGTGCCACCTTGAATTCCGTGCGAGCCGGTTGATCTCCAGGGGTTCTCCACTTATCATCCGCTGCATGCTCCAGTCGTGGTTTACTCGTTGCCTGGTTGGCCTTTTGGCAACGACGGTGTTCATGGGGGTCGGCTTCCTCCCTCGCCTGGCGCTTTGTGTCGGGCCGAACGGACATCACGCCATCGAACCGACTGCCAGCGGGTGTTGCTCGCGGGCAGACAGCTCACCAGCTGTGGGCGCGACAACGGCCGGCGATTGCGCGCGCGGGTGTACTGACACGCCCCTCGGGGCAGGTCCGGCTCTCAGTCGCAGTGACACTTTCAGCCATCGCCTGGAGATGCTGATCCACGCCACATGTCCCGTCATCGACACCCGCGTGTGGAGTGGAGTTGGCCGCGGCACGCCCGTCACGTTGGCGCCACGGTTCGAGCCCCCACCACGCGAGCTGCGCACCACCATCTGTCTCTGCTGATCGGTTGCATCCTGTACCCGGCGCCGACTCGCGTTGGCGCCACGGAGCCGTGTTGCACTTACTCCACGGTCCAGGGGACATCTGTCCCGTGGTGCATGAGACTGACTACAGAGAGGCAGAAATTGATGTACAGAACGGCAAGGACCGTATCGCTCCGATTGTTCGCATTCGTTTGGCCGTGTGGCCGGCGTTCAGCACGCTCACACCTTTCGGCCGTTGCTTCATACCGGCTGTTGTGCACAGCAATCGCCGTCGCGGCGATTCGTGCTCCGGTGGCAACCGCCGAGGTGATCACGGTGGAGCGCGCGTTGGAGATCGCACGCGCGAGCAATCCGGGTCTGCTGGCAGCGCGACAAGAGGCCGAGATCACGCACGGCCGCTTGATCAAGGCAGAGTACCTCAATCAGTTCAATCCTGAGATCAGCGGCGAAGGCGGCCAGCGCCGGCTCGGGGGCGGAGGCTCTGGTAGTGACTACAGCGTCGCTGTGTCGCAGGAGCTCGAAGTGGCAGGCCAACGCGGGAAGCGCATCGAGGAGGCCCGCGCCAATCTCGAACGCGTCGAGCAGCTCGTCCGCGATCGCACCCGGCTGATTGAAGCCGAGGTGAAGGGGACGTTCTTCGCAACGCTCGCGCGCCGCCAACGCCGTGACCTGCTCCAACGTGTGGAGGTGTTGAACCAGCGCGTCCGGGACGCCTCGCAGGCACGGGTCAAGGCCGGGGAGTCGCCCGTCATGGAGGCGAACCTCGCCGAGATCCGCTTCGGCCAGTCGCGCAAGGAGACGCTCGTTGCCGAGAAAAACTACACCGCTGCCCTGCTCGACTTGAAGCGGCTCCTCAATGTCCCCCCAGAAGCGACCCTCGACCCGAGCGGCGCACTTCGCACCTCGCCCACCGCATACGTCCTTCAGACGCTCATTGATAAGGCCAGAGAAGCCCGCCCGGATCTCCTCGCTGGCCAACGTGAGGTTGGGCGGGTGGACGCGGAGACGGCACTCATCCGGCGCCTCATCATTCCGAACCCTACGCTGGAAGGGTTCTACCGCGAGGAAGCTGGCGCGGAAGGCCCCGAGCGCATTGTGGGCGGTGGAATTCGCATCCCCCTGCCCCTGTTCGACCGCCGTCAAGGCGAGCTGCTAGCTCTCGCTGGTCGCCGCCGGCAAGCGCAGTTCGAGGTCGACGCCACGGTGCGAACGGTGGAGAAGGAAGTCGCTGACGCCCTACAATCCTACGAGGCAGCGCGGCGGGAAGTCGAAATCTTCGAGCAGGACATCCTGGAGCGTGCGGAAGAGAACTTCCGCTTCATCGAGATCGCCTACCGAGCGGGCAAGCTCGACTTCTTCCAGTTCGTGGTCGTCCAAAACGATCTCGTCGGCGCCCAGCTCTCCTACCTCGAGTCGCTGGCTGCCTTCCGTGAAGCCGAGGTCAGTCTCGAACGGGCCGTTGGCGTCCCACTCGAAACAGGAGTCTCCCGATGACGTCGCGTAGTACAATCGCTTTCAGCCTTCTTGTTCTCGTTGCAGGTTGCCGCCAGGAACCTGCAGCGGAGGAGCCCACTGCGGCCGCTGCGCGCCATACGGAACCAGGTGGCGAGCGCATCGTGCTCTCTCCGGCCGCGGTGAGTGGGCTCAACCTGAAGACGATCCCGGTCGAGCGCCGGGTCCTGGACGCGGCGATTCGCGCCACCGCGGTCATTCGGGCAAACGAGAACCGCCTCGCACACGTGAGCCCGCGCATCCCCGGCAAGGTGGTCGAGGTCAAGGCGGTGCTCGGCGATCGCATTGAAGGCGGCCAAGTCCTCGCCTTTCTCGACAGCTTGGAGCTCGGTGAAAAGAAATCCGCGTTCCTACAGGCCCGCGCCAATCTCAACGTCGCTCGCCGCAACCATCAGCGCGAGGAACGGCTTTTCAAACAACGCATCTCGTCCGAGAAGGACTACCTTGAGGCTAAGGGAGAGTTCGAACGCAGCGATGCGGCTTACCGTGCAGGCCGCGAGGCCCTGCGGCTGCTGGGCCTCACCGACCAACAGATCGAGGAAATTACTTGGGGCGGCAAGGACCATCCGCTCTCACACTTCCCTATCATGGCGCCGTTCGCCGGCACTATCATCGAGCAGCATATTACCCTTGGTGAGCTCATCAAGCCCGAAGAGAAGCCGTACACCATCGCTGACCTCACCACGCTCTGGATCGTGCTCGACGTCTACGAGAAGGATCTCGGCCGCGTCGCGGCTGGGACAGCGGCGGAGGTGCGGGTCGACGCATACCCCGACGAACGGTTCTCCGGTCAGATCGCCTACGTCAGCGACATCTTGGACGAAGCCACGCGCACGGCGCGGGCTCGCGTCGAGGTCGACAACCGCCGCGGGCGGCTGCGGCCCGGCATGTTTGCAACCGCGATTGTCACTCTACCAAGCGACAAGGCGATTCCGGTCGTTACCATCCCCGCAGCAGCCGTCCAACAGATCAACGGGAAGCCCGTCGCGTTCGTGGAGGAATCCGCAGGATCGTACGCGGTCCGGCATCTCACCCTTGGTCATGAAACCGAGGGAGTGGTGGAAGTGCAGGCGGGTCTCGCCGAAGGCGAGCGCGTCGTGACAGACGGTTCGTTCACTCTGAAATCCGAAGTCCTCAAAGACCAGTTGGCCGGAGAGGACTGAGCATGGTCGAGCGTCTCGTTGCAGCGGCTCTCAAAGGGCGCGTGTTGGTGCTGATCGTTGCCGCGCTCGTTACTGGGCTCGGCATCTTCTCGTTTCGCAACCTGCCGATCGACGCCGTGCCGGACATCACCAACGTGCAAGTCCAGATTCTCACGCGCACCGCTCCGCTTGGTCCGGTCGAGGTCGAGCGCTACGTCACCTTCCCGATTGAGGCCGCCATGAGTGGCCTGCCGGACGTCGAGGAGATCCGCTCCGTATCGCGCTTTGGGCTCTCCGCGGTGACCGTCGTGTTCAAAGATGAGGTGAGCGTCTACTTCGCCCGCCAGCTGGTGTCGGAGCGACTACCCGCGGCGCGCGAAGGCATCCCGCCAGGATTTGGCACCCCGGAACTCGGCCCCGTCAGCACGGGACTCGGCGAGGTTTACCAGTTCGTCGTCCGCGGTCCGTACTCGCCCATGCAGCTCAAAGAAATCCTCGATTGGCAGATCGCCTACCGGCTACGCTCCGTGCCGGGCGTAACCGAGGTCTCCGGCGAAGGCGGCTTCACGAAACAGTACCAAGTGGTGATCGATCCCGCCAAGCTGGTGTCGTACCGGCTCTCGATCGGCCAGGTGTTCCGTGCCCTGGAGGAGAACAACGCCATCGGCGGCGGCGGCTACATCGAGAAGAACGGCGAGGCGTACTTGGTGCGCGGCGAGGGCCTCGTGGAAGATCAAGCGGCAATCGGCTCCATCATGGTGACCACATCGCCCGACGGCGTGCCCGTCACCGTCAACCAACTCGGGACCGTTCGCATCGGTGCTCCGCCGCGTATCGGCGCTGCGACACGAAACGGCGAGGGCGAAGCGGTCATCGCGATGACCCTCATGTTGAAGGGCGCCAACGCGCTCGCCGTCGCGGAGCGGGTCAAAACCGAGATCGAACGCCTGCTGCCGTCGCTGCCGCCGGGTGTGATCATCGAACCATTTTACGATCGGGCGAAGCTCGTCAATCAGGTTATCCATACGGTCACCAAAAACCTGACCGAAGGCGGGCTGATGGTCATCGCGATCTTGTTTCTACTGCTCGGCAATTGGCGGGGCGGACTGATCGTCGCTGCGGCGATTCCGCTTTCGATGCTGGTGGCGTTCACGGGCATGGTCTACGCCGGCATCTCTGGCAATCTGATGAGCCTCGGTGCCATCGACTTCGGCTTGATCGTCGATGGCGCCGTGGTGATGATCGAGAACATCATCCGCCAGAAGGCTGCGGCGCGCGGTCGCGATCACCTGAGCGTCGTGCATGCGGCCGCCATCGAGGTCGCGCGGCCGATCGCCTTCGCGGTCGGCATCATCATCATGGTCTACGTGCCGATTCTCACTCTGCAGGGCGTCGAGGGGAAGATGTTTCGCCCCATGGCCTACACGGTCATCTTCGCGCTCGTCGGCTCACTCGTGCTCTCGCTCACGCTCATTCCCGTCCTGGCCAGTTTCTTCCTGCGCGCCGAAGCCGGCGAGCACGAGACGTTTTTCCTGCGCGGCGCGCGGCACGTCTATGCACCGCTCCTCGAATGGGCGATGACGCGGCCGAAGCGCACCATAGCCGCTGCTGCGACCGTGCTGGCCAGCGCACTCTTGATCGCACCTTTTCTGGGATCGGAGTTCGTACCGCGGCTGGACGAGGGTGATCTGACGCTCAATGCGTGGCGACTCCCGAGCGTGGCACTAGGAGAGTCGTTGCGTTCGACGCTGCACATCGAACGCGTGCTGAAACAGTTTCCCGAAGTGACCTCGGTGGTGTCGCGCACTGGCACTCCCGACATCGCCACAGACGTCATGGGGATGGAGCTCTCGGACATCTTCGTCGGACTCAAACCCCGCGATGAATGGACCACCGCACGAACCAAAGAAGCCCTGATCGAGCGCATGGCAGCGGCCCTCGCGGAGCAGGTCCCGGGCGTGGGCATCGGCTTCACCCAGCCAATCGAGATGCGTTTCAACGAATTGATCTCCGGCGTGCGCTCAGACATCGGGCTCAAGATCTTCGGTGATGACATGGTCGTGCTCAAGGAGCGCGGCGATGCCGCCGCCCGCCTGCTCGCCTCGGTACCCGGCGCGCGTGACGTCAAGGTCGAGCAGGTCGCTGGTCTGCCGGTTGTCCGGGTGCGGATCAACCGGGAACGCATCGCCCGCTACGGGATCAACACCGCCGATGTGCTGGCCGCCATCGAGGCGGCCGGGGCGGGCCGGACTGTCGGCAAGGTGTTCGAAGGACAGCGCCGCTTCAATCTGGTGGTGCGAGTCGAATCGGCAACCGCGGACGGCGTGGCGGCCTACGCGAACCTGCCGGTCGCCGCACCGAACGGCTCGCTCATTCCGCTTGCACAGCTCGCCGAGATCGTAGTGGAAGAAGGGCCGGCCCAAGTCAGCCGCGAGCGCATCAGCCGGCGGCTGGTGGTGGAATGCAACGTGCGCGGTCGCGACCTTGGGAGCTTCGTCGCTGAAGCCCAGCGGCGGCTTGCTGCCGCCGTGCCCCTGCCGGCAGGCTACTACTACGAGTGGGGCGGACAGTTTGAAAATCTTCGTGCCGCCCGCGCCCGGCTCGCCATCGCCGTGCCCGCCACGTTGCTGCTCATCTTCGTCATCCTCTTCATGACCTTCAACGCCGCAACGCCGGCGCTCCTCATCTTCCTCAACGTGCCGATGGCTGCCACCGGTGGCATCTTCGCACTCGCGCTTCGCGGGATGCCCTTCTCCATCTCGGCCGGCGTCGGCTTCATCGCGCTCTTCGGTGTCGCCGTGCTCAACGGCGTGGTGCTCATGTCCTACATGCTGCAGATGCGCCGAGAAGGCCTCACTGGGCCACAAGCCGCCCACCGCGCCGCAGAGATCCGGCTCCGTCCGGTCCTGATGACAGCTCTCGTGGCCAGCCTGGGGTTTGTGCCGATGGCCCTGTCGACCTCGCCAGGCGCCGAGGTGCAGCGCCCGCTGGCCACGGTCGTGATCGGCGGGTTGATCACGTCCACTGCGCTGACGTTGCTCGTCTTGCCCAGTCTCTATGGCTGGCTTGAGCGCCGCACGAGTCCGAGCCGCGCAGTGACGGAGGAAGTCGATCAACGTTGTTTGGTCGAGTAGCCTCTTCGCCCCCTCGAACCTATGTGAACTTGGCGGCGGCTGGTGCTGCTGCTGTAGTTCAATGATTCTATTCTCCCCCTGGCCCATCTCGAGAACCCGCAGTTGCGGGGCGCGCGTCGTCGCTGTACTCACAGGACGATGAAGATTGCGATCATTGGAGCGGGAGCGGCCGGCCTGTCGGCGGCCTACGATCTGGCTGGGGCGGGACACGCGGTGACGGTGTACGAAGCCGCGCCCAACGTTGGCGGGCTAGCGTCGGGGTTCAAGGAGCCGCACTGGGACTGGACGATCGAGCGTTTTTACCATCACTGGTTTCAGACCGACAAGGCCGTGCTTGGGTTGATCGACGAGATCGGCGCCAAGGATCGCGTGCGCTTCGTCGACACCGTCACCGCGGTTTACGATCGGGGTCAGTTCTACGCGTTCGATTCTACGGCGGCGCAACTTAAGTTTCCGGGGCTGTCGCTGTTCGACAAGCTGCGCGCCGGCCCCGCCGGGCTCTACCTGCGGCTGACGAAGAATTGGAAGGCGCTGGAGAAGGTGACCGCGCACGAGTGGCTGAGCCGATGGACGGGCAAGGGCGCGTATCACAAGCTGGCGGAGCCGATGCTGGTCGGCAAGTTCGGCGAGGAGTACTACCGCGACGTCAACATGGCGTGGTTCTGGGCGCGGGTGCACTCGCGCACGAAGTTCCTCGGTACATTTGCCGGCGGCTTCCAGGCGTTCTTCGATGCGCTCGCTGATGCGGTGCGCGCGCGTGGTGTGGCCATCGAGTTGAGTGCCGCGGTGCGCTCGATCGCGCCGCGCGTCGGTGGTGGGTTGACGGTGCAAGCGCCGAGCGGCCCGATCGACTACGACCTGTGCATGGCCACCACATCGCCGCGATTGATGGAGCGGTTGACGCCGGCGTTGCCGGACGCGTACCTCGGACAGCTACGCGGGCTGAAGTCGATGGGCGCGGTGGTGCTGATCCTCACGCTCGATCGGCAACTCAACGAGTCGGGTATCTACTGGCACAACTTGCCCAAGGGTGAGGGCTTTCCGTTCCTCGCTCTGTGCGAGCACACCAACTTCATGTCGCCGGAGCATTTCGGCGGTGATCGCATCGTCTACTGTGGCGACTATCTGGTCCCGGAGCACGAGTACTTCCGGCTGTCGCATGAAGAGGTGCTGGAACGCTTTCTGCCGGCGCTGTCGCGTTTCAACGCCAACTTCGACCGTTCATGGGTCAAGAAGACCTGGTTGTTCCGTGAAACCTACGCCCAGCCGGTGCCGCCGGTGAATCACTCGCGCAACATTCCGGACATTCGGACGCCGATCCCCGGTCTGTACTTCGCCTCGATGTCGCAGGTGTATCCGTGGGACCGTGGAACGAACTACGCCGTGGAGATCGGGCGCCGCACGGCCAAGATGATGATGGCGGATCGGTGAGCCGACCTGCCGGTGCGCTGCTTCCGGAAGGCGTTTACCGGTCACCCGTTACGGTATTCCCCGCCAGCTCTGTAGCACGCGCAGATAGTTGCCGCGCTCGACCGCGCTGGGGTTGGGGCAGTGTTCGAGGCTCATGCTGCCGCGCATTTGCGCCAGCGACGTGTACTCGTGCTCTTCCATCCACGCGCGCATGGCATCGTGCACCGCGCGCAGATGCTCAGGTCCATGGAGCAGCAGCGCGGACACCATCTGCACCGCGTGGGCGCCAGCCATCACCGCCTTGATCGCGTCGGGTGCGGTGTGGACGCCGCCGGTCACGGCGAGCGACATGCGCACCCGTCCGGCGAGAATCGCGAGCCAGCGCAGCCGTACGAGCAACTCGTACGGCTCGGATAGATGGAGGCGCGGCACGACTTCCAACTCTTCGATATCGATATCGGGGTGATAGAAGCGATTGAACAGCACCAAGCCGTTGGTGCCGATCTGATCGAGCGCCTGGGCGAGGTGCGGAATCGCGGAGAAGAACTGCGCGAGTTTGACCGCAAGCGGAATTCTGACCTCCGCCTTCACCGTGCGCACGATGTCCAGCACGCGCTGCTCGACGCTGTTGCCGGTCTCCGTCGGGTCGGTGGGCACGTGATAGATGTTGAGTTCGAGCGCGTCGGCACCCGCTTGCTCGATCAGGCGGGCGTACTCGAGCCAGCCGGAGGCCGAGTGGCCGTTGAGCGAGGCAATCACAGGCACGGCCACAACCTCTTTGATGCGCTGGATTTGGCGCAGGTAGCGCTCGGGGCCGAGCGCAAACTCCTCCGGGTGCGGGAAGTATGACAACGCTTCCGCGTACGACTCGGCGGGATCTTCCGTGAAGTGGAGGAAGCCGAGTTGGTCCTGCTCGATCTGCTCTTCAAACAGCGAGTGCATGACGATAGCGGCCGCCCCGGCGTCTTCCAGGCGCTTCACCATGTCGAGGTCATCCACCAGGGGCGATGCGCCCGGCATCAGCGGGTGCGGCAGCTCTAAGCCGAGATAGGTGGTGGAGAGATCCATGGCGCTACCTCAGTGACGAGTGATAGGTGACGAGTGATGAGTGGGATTGCGAAGGTTTGCGACTATAGAGACCCGCTGCGCGCAGACGATGTGCTTGCGCTGATTGCGGAGCTGCGTAAGAGCGGTGCGGCCATGCCGCGGGTCCCTTCCTTCTTGGTGGCACCGGCCCTTCGACTGGGCTCAGGACAGGCTTCCAGCCGGTGCGCCACAGGCAAGATGCCTGTGCCACCACAGTGACCGCAGCCGGCGTCGATTGCTCAACGCCCTGCGCCGCAAGCTGACTGCGTAGTTGGTCCTCTCGCTCGTCACTCATCACTTGTCACTCGTCACTGAAATCGACGCGAGCTGCTCGTACATCGCGAACCGCCGCGTCACGTCCATCTGCGCTGCGGCGAGCAACTCGCGGAAGCGGGCCGGGTCTTGTTGCTCGACCATGCGGAACCGCGTTTCGTTGCCGGTGTAGTCGGCCAGCGGGATGCGCGGCGCCGTCGAGTCGAGTTGCAACGGGGGCTCGCCGGCCGCCGCGCGGCGCGGATCGTAGCGATAGAGCGGCCAGGCCCCGCTGTTGACGGCGAGCTTCTGCTGCTCGGCGCCGAACGCCAGGTCGTACCCGTGCGCGATGCAGGGACTGTAGGCGATGATGAGCGACGAGCCGGGGTACGATTCCGCCTCTTGGAACGCGCGCACGGTTTGTAGATCCTTGGCGCCGAAGGCGATGCGTGCGACGTACACATTGCCGTACGACATCGCCATCATCCCGAGGTCTTTCTTCGCGGTGGCCTTGCCGGCGGCGGCGAACTTGGCGACCGCGCCCAATGGCGTCGCTTTGGATTGCTGCCCGCCGGTGTTCGAGTACACCTCGGTGTCGAGCACGAGCACGTTGACCTTGCGTCCCTGCGCCAGCACGTGATCGAGGCCGCCGAAACCGATGTCGTACGCCCAGCCGTCGCCGCCGATGATCCAGACGCTCTTACTGACCAAGTAGTCGGCCAACGATTCCAGCCGTCGCGCGGCGGGATCGCCGATGCCGGCGAGGCGCTGCCGCAACTCTGCGACCCGCTGCCGTTGCGCGCTGATGCCGGCCTCGCCACTCTGATCGGCGCTCAAGAGGCCGTGGACGAGCGCATCGCCAACCTGTGATGCGAGCCCCGTGAGCAGTCGGCGCGCGTGTTCGTGGTGCTGATCAATGGCGAGGCGAAACCCAAAGCCGAACTCGGCGTTGTCCTCAAACAGCGAGTTGGACCACGCGGGACCCCGGCCATCGCGGTTGGTGGTGTAGGGTGTGGTCGGCAGATTGCCGCCATAGATCGAGCTGCAGCCGGTGGCGTTGGCGATCAGCAGACGGTCGCCGACGAGCTGCGTGAGCAGTTTGATATACGGCGTCTCACCGCAGCCGGAGCAGGCGCCGGAGTACTCGAAGAGCGGTTCGAAAAACTGGGCCTGCTTCACGTCGACGCGGACGGTCGTGCGATCGACCTCGGGGAGGTTAAGGAAGAAAGCGTAGTTCGCGCGCTCGGCGTCACGCAGCGTTGCCTGCGGGCGCATGTCGATCGCCTTGTGCTTCGGGTTCGACTTGTCCTTTGCCGGACACACGGTCACGCACAGACTGCACCCGGTGCAGTCTTCCGGCGCCACTTGGATGGTGTACTGCTGGTCTTTGAACTCGTTGCCGCGATAGGGCGTGCGCTTGAAGCTCGACGGCGCGTGTTCCAGCGGCTCTGGCGCGTAGACCTTGGCGCGGATCGCCGCGTGCGGGCACACCATCGCGCACTTGTTGCACTGAATGCAGATGACCGGATCCCACACGGGCATGTCGAGCGCGATGTTGCGCTTCTCCCATTGCGCCGTGCCGGTGGGCCACGTGCCGTCGACGGGAAACGCACTGACCGGCAGCAGATCGCCCTTGTTCGCCAGCATCACCGCCGTGACGCGCTGCACGAAATCGGGTGCGGCGTCCGCCACGATGGGCGGTCGGCCCCGGGTTGCGGTGACGCGGTCGGGCACGGCCACTTCGCAGAGGTGCGCGAGCGTGTGATCGACGGCGGCGAAGTTCTTGCGCACGATCGCCTCGCCCTTCTTCTCGTAGGTCTTTTGTATCGTGCGCTTGATGTGGGCGATGGCCTCGTCGCGTGGCAGCACGCCGGAGATGGCGAAGAAGCACGTCTGCATCACGGTGTTGATGCGCCGACCCATGCCGCTGTCGCGCGCGACTTTGTAGGCGTCGACGACGTAGAACGTGAGCTGCTTGTCGATAATCTGCTGTTGCACTTCGCGCGGCAGCTGGTCCCAGATCTCGTTCGTCCCGAAAGCGGCGTTGAGCAGAAACACCGCGCCGGGTGCGGCCGTATCGAGCACGTCGTACTTGTCGAGGAAGCCGAACTGGTGGCAGGCCACGAAGCTGGCGCGTTTGATCAGGTAGGCCGAACGGATCGGCCGCGGGCCGAAGCGCAAGTGCGAGATCGTCATCGCGCCAGCTTTCTTCGAATCGTAAACGAAATAGCCCTGCGCAAAGTGGTCGGTCTCTTCACCGATGATCTTGATCGAGTTTTTGTTGGCGCCGACGGTGCCGTCCGAGCCGAGACCGAAGAACACCGCACGGACGACGTCGTCCGGCTCGATGTCGAAGCTGGCATCGACGGACAACGAGGTGTGGGTGACGTCATCCGTGATGCCGACGGTGAAGTGTCGCTTGGGCTGCGCATGCGTCAGCTCGTCGAAGACCGCACGCACCATTGCCGGCGTGAATTCCTTCGAAGCCAGCCCGTAACGCCCGCCGACTACCAGCGGATCGGGCGCCGGCAATGAGACGCCGGCATCGCGCGCTTCATGCAGCGCCGTGACGACATCGAGATAGAGCGGCTCGCCAAGAGCACCGGGCTCCTTGGTGCGGTCGAGCACGGCGATCGCGCGCACAGAGGCGGGCAGGGCGCGAATGAATGCTGCAAGCGCGAACGGGCGATACAGCCGCACCTTCAGCACGCCGACCCGTTCGCCGTGCGCGACCAGCCAGTCGACGGTTTCCTGCACCGTCTCGGCGCCCGACCCCATCAACACGATCACGCGCTCGGGCTCAGGGTGTCCGGCGTAGTTGAACAGCCGATACTGCCGGCCGGTGACTGCCGCGAAACGATCCATGGTGTCCTGCACGATGTCGGGGCAGGCGTCGTAGAACCGGTTGCCCGCCTCGCGCGCTTGGAAAAACGTGTCGGCATTCTGGGCGCTACCGCGCAGCACTGGGCGATCGGGTGTCAGTGCACGCTGGCGGTGTGCGACGACGAGATCCTCGTCAATCATCGCCCGCAAGTCGTCGTCGCTGAGCGGAGTGATCTTCGCCAACTCGTGCGAGGTGCGAAAGCCGTCGAAGAAGTGCAAGAAAGGCACGCGGGCGCGTAGCGTGGCGGCGTGGGCGATGCAGGCGAAGTCGTGTGCCTCTTGCACGGAACCGGAACACAGCAACGCGAAGCCCGTTTGGCGGCACGCCATCACGTCGGAATGATCGCCGAAGATCGACAGCGCGTGCGTGGCGAGGGTGCGCGCCGACACGTGCAGGCAGCAGGCGGTCAGCTCGCCGGCGATCTTGTAGAGGTTGGGGATCATCAGCAGCAGGCCCTGTGACGCGGTAAACGTGGTGGTTAGCGCGCCGGCCTGCAGCGCGCCGTGGACCGCGCCGGCAGCGCCGCCTTCGGATTGCATCTCAGTGACCAGCGGCACGGTGCCCCACAGGTTGGTGCGGCCGTGCGCCGACCACTCGTCGGCCAATTCGCCCATCGCCGACGACGGCGTGATCGGATAGATCGCGATGACCTCGCTGAGGCGATGCGCCACCAAAGCCGTGGCTTCGTTGCCGTCGAGCGTCACCATGCTTGAGCGAACTTGGCGCTGGAGCGAATTTGCAGACATGTGCGGACCTTCACCGAACTCGGTTGGTGGAGACCTGTGCGGCAATCATGCCCGTGTGGAGGTGGGCGCCGGAGAGGAGTTCTGCTGCGACGTTTCGCAGGTTTGGGACGCTTGTGCTGCCCGCGGTTTCTCACGCGCGGGAACAGTGTCGCAGCGCGAAGTCCTTGAATCGTGGCTCGCAACCTGCCAGTTCGGCGGTGGCCCTAGTCGTTGCCTCCACCCGCGACCGGGCGGCGTCGGATGGTGCCGAGTTAGGAGGGGATGATGCTGAGCGATCGATCCATTGCTGTCGGACTGCTGCTGCTTGCGTGCGGCTTCAGCGCGGCGCGCAATGCTGAAGGCGGCGAGTCTGCCAAGAAAATCGATGGTGCCCAACTCTATCGGAGACAGTGCGCGCCGTGTCACGGCGTGCGCGGCGCAGGCGACGGGCCGGATGCGACCATTTTCGCTGCCCCGCCGCGTGATCTGCGCGAGGGGTTTCTGAAACAGTACAAGAGCGAGGACCTCGTCCGTCGTGTGCTCGATGGCCGGGCGCTTGACCTCGCGCTCGATCCGCCCGCGCTGCGGGCTCAGGCGGCGGCGGTGGAGGATCTCGTCGCCTATCTCAAGCGCCTGCCGTCGATCGACTGGCGCGCGATCGAACCGGGATGGGAGTTGTATGTCGACCGCTGCGAGATGTGTCACGGTCCGGCGGGGAAGGCGGGCGCGATGTTGCCGCCGGGGGTGAAACCGCCGCGCGATCTTTCTGATCCGGCGTATCAGCGGTCGCTCACCAATGACGCGCTTACGACCGCGGTGCGGCACGGACGCAAGCAGATGCCGGCGCTCGTCCCGCGCCTGTCGCAAGCCGACGCCCAGTCGATCACGAAGTTCGTTCGGCTACTGTCGCCCGGCTTCGCTCTCTACGAGCGGTACTGCGCGAACTGTCACGGTGAAGAGGGCCGTGGCGTGCCCGCCGTCGGCGATGCGATCCGCGTGCCGAGCGTGATCTTCGATCGCACCTACTTCGCGCACCGCGATCCCGAGCAATTGCACACCGCGGTCTGGCACATGCTCGCCGAGCAGAAGCCGGTGATGCCACACTTCCGCTACAGCCTCAGTGAAGCCGAGGCAGCGGCGATCGTGGAGTACCTGAAGACCACTGAGAAGTGATGAGCGATGGTGACGCAGCGCGTCGCGATTGGCGGTGGTTCACTCACCCTTGAACACCACCACCGCCAACGGTGGCAGTGTGATCTTGAGGGAGTATGGGCGGCCGTGCGCGGGGGTGGGCTGCGCATCGACGCCGCCGTCGTTTCCGAGATTGCTGCCACCGTAGATCTCGGCGTCGCTGTTGAGGCGTTCGCGCCAGTGGCCGCCGTGGGGGACGCCGATCATGTAGTCGTGCCGCGGGATCGGTGTGAAGTTGCAAGCGATGACGACGACGTCACTAGCCGACGCCCCGCGGCGTAGATAGCTGAGCGTGCTGTCGTCGCTGTCGTGGCAATCAATCCACTCGAAGCCGGTGGGATCGCAGTCGAGATCGTGCACTGCCGGCTCGCCGCGATAGAAGGTGTTGAGGTCGCGCACCCAGCGTTGCACGCCGCGGTGCGGCGCGGCATCGAGTAGGTGCCATTCGAGGCTGCTGTCGTGATTCCATTCGCGCCATTGGCCGAAGTCGCCGCCCATGAACACCAGTTTCTTGCCCGGCTGCGTATACAGGCCGCCGAGCAGCAGCCGCAGGTTGGCGAACTTCTGCCACGTATCGCCCGGCATCTTGTCGAGCAGCGAGCGTTTTCCGTAGACGACTTCGTCGTGCGACAGCGGCAGGACGAAGTTCTCAGTGAAGGCGTAGAGCTGCCGAAAGGTGAGATCGTTGTGATGGAACTTGCGGTGGATGGGATCGCGACTGAAGTAGTTCAGTGTGTCGTTCATCCAGCCCATGTCCCATTTGAAGCGAAGCCGAGGCCGCCGAGATAGGTCGGCCGCGACACCATTGGCCATGAGGTCGACTCTTCCGCGATCGTCACCACTCCCGTGTGCTCTGCGTAGACGTGCTCGTTGAAGCGGCGCAGGAACGCGACGGACTCGAGATTGTCGCGGCCGCCGAACTGGTTAGGAATCCAATCGCCGATCTGACGCGAGTAGTCGAGGTAGAGCATCGACGCCACCGCGTCCACGCGCAAACCGTCGATGTGATATACGTCGAGCCAGAACAGCGCGTTGCTGATCAAAAAGTTGACCACCTCCCAGCGCCCGTAGTTGAAGATCAGGGTGTCCCACTCGCGGTGCTTGCCCTGACGCGGGTCGGCGTGTTCGTACAAGTGGGTGCCGTCGAAGTAGCCGAGTCCGTGCTCGTCGCTCGGAAAGTGCGCCGGCACCCAGTCCATAATGACGCCGATGCCGCGCTGGTGCAGCGTGTCGACCAAGAACATGAAGTCTTGCGGCGTACCGAACCGACTGGTGGGCGCAAAGTAGCCGATGGTCTGATAGCCCCACGAGCCGTCGAACGGATGCTCGGTGAGCGGAAGAAACTCGACGTGGGTGTAGCCCATCTCGCTGACGTACTGCGCCAGCTTTAGCGCAGCTTCGCGGTACGTCAGCCAGCGGTTGCCTTCCTCGGGTACACGCATCCACGAGCCGAGATGGACTTCGTAGGTGGCCATCGGCGCCCGCGTCGGATCGGCGGTGCGGCGCCCGGTCATCCAAGCGTCGTCGCTCCAGGTGTAGCCGGAGAGATCCCACACACGCGAGGCGGTGCCGGGCCGGATTTCACTGGTGAACGCGTAGGGGTCGGCCTTCTGAACGCGATAGCCGTTGCGTTGCGAGGTGATTGCGTACTTGTAGAGCGTGCCGACGCCGACCCCCGCGATGAAGCACTCCCAGATACCGGCCTCCTGATGGCGCAACGTCATCGGGTGCCGCACGGCATCCCAGCCGTTGAAGTCGCCGACCACCGCCACGCTGGCCGCGTTGGGTGCCCACACGGCGAAGCGCGTGCCGTACTGGCCGTCGATTTCATCGAGGTGCGCGCCGAGCTTTTCGTAGCTGCGGTAGTGCGTACCCTCGGCGAGCAAGTGGATATCGTAGTCGGTGATGAGGGCCATTCGTCGCTCGACTCCGGGCGCTCACGCGGATTCGAACTGCCGGCGGGCGCGCGCGCCGGTGGTGCGGCTGATCCACGCGACGACACCGGGAAGGAACCGCTTCAGAAAATAGATGAACCACGCTTCGGGTGATACCGGGGCGACGGCGCGGTTGCGTTGCACGGCTTTGAGAATGTTGTCCGCGACGCGTTCGGGCGTGTAGTTGCGGCGCTGATACGTCGCGACCATCGCTCGGCGGAACTCTGGCTTGGCCGCGATTCCGCGCATCGGTGACGTGGTGGTGATTGCGGTGTTGATGATGCCGGGACAAATCGCCGTGACGCCGATTCGGTGCCGGGTCAGCTCGGCACGCAACGCCTCCGACAACCCGAGCACAGCGAACTTCGTGGTGCTGTATGCCGAGAGCGCTTCGGTCGCCGCGAACGCCGCCGCCGAGGCGACGTTGACGACATGGCCGCCGCGGCCGCGCGCCACCATCTTCGGCAGAAAGAAGTGGCAGCCGTGGATTACGCCGCGCAAATTGATCCCGACGATCCATTCCCAGTCGTCAAGACTGGTATCGAGGAATCCCGCGCCGAGGCCGACCCCGGCGTTGTTCATCAGAATATCGAGCGCGTCGACCCGGGCGTGCACGGCGGTGGCAAACTCACTCATTGCCTCGCGACTGGCGACGTCCACGCGGCGTGCAAACACGTCGCATCCGAGCGCACGGATCTGTTGCTCGCTCTCGGCGAGATTCGCTTCGTTGACGTCGCAGATGACCAGGCTAGCGCCGCGGCGCGCGAACGCGAGCGCGGTGGCCTTGCCGATGCCGCTCCCGGCGCCAGTGACCAACACGGTCTTCCCGCTCAGGTTAGTAATGTTCATGCATGCTCTTTCGCAAGCAGGAACGCTGCGGTCAACCCAAGGTTCGCCCTATCAGCCGTCGAATGCCGTCAGCCCCGTCGTGTGATCCGGGTGGGCGCAGACGATCGGCCTGGGTGATTGCCACGGCAGATGCCGCGACCTATGAGTTGGCCGCTTCGCTCATCCAATTGCCCGATCTGTCAGCGATTGTACGAAGAAGAAGACCATGGGCCGAGTGACTGCCGCTGTTCATTCTTGTAGCGCTTGCTTGCCGAGAATTGTCAGTTGAGCGATGATTAGGTAACGGTGACCTGTGGCGCATCGAACTGGAACTGTGGTACGTGCATTGCACAGATCGGTTTTGACGGAGAGGGACAAATGCTGCATCAAGAACGAATGCAGGTGAGGCGATCGGAACGTGGGTTCACGTTACTCGAACTGCTGGTGACCGTCGCACTCATCGGGATCTTGAGCGCGATGGCAATCTCGGCCTTCACATCGTACCGCCGCCGGGCATACGAAGCGGTATCCATGGGCTACATCCGGTGCTGGGTGGCTGGCCAGGAATTGTACCTTGATAGCAACAACCACTATGCCGACGCCGACACGCAGCTGCAGGGCTTGATCCGAATCCGTCCTCCCACAAACATACCCTATACGTTCACGATTGAATCTGGGGCTACGGCGACCGATCACTGGTGGGGGCGCGCCACGCCGACCGAGTCGGGGCTCCACTACCTGTACATCGACGACACGGGGATCATGCTTTCGTCGCTCAGCGGGCCACCCGCAGGTTTGTAGCGTTCGTTCCGATTTACTTTCCGATTTGATTGCGTCTTCGCTCGCCGCTGTCGGCGTGCTGCGGTAGGGTTGCAACAACGCACCCCCCGCATCGGAGGACACGCAATGGCTGACCGAAAATTCCTCGTTCCAAAAGGCACCGAAACGCTGCGCGACCAGTACCACTTTTCGCAGGGCGTGCAGGTGGGCAACACGATCTACGTTTCGGGGCAAGGCGGCTGGGACGCGAAGTTCCAACTTGCCGACAATGTTGCGGCGCAAGCGCGGCAAGCGTTCCGCAACATCGAGACCGTACTGAAGGAAGCTGGTGCCTCGCTTGACGATGTCGTCGAGATCGGCTCGTTCCATCTCGACATGGCCCAAATGGGCGCGACCGTCGAGGCGATGCGCGAGGCGTTCCCGCGCCATCAGCCGGCGTGGACTGCCGTCGGCGTCACTCGCCTCGCGATGCCGGCTATGCTGGTCGAGATCAAAGCGGTGGCGATCAAGCGAGGATAGCGGAGCCTATACCCCAGAGGCGGGAGGCGTAACGGGGCCGGAACCAGTCCGCGACTTCGGCGCCAGGGTCTACAACGCCAAGGCGCGACACAGCACCCATTCGAACAGCGCTTGCGGCAGGAGTCGCTTCAACGGCACGACGATGCGTTGCCCCAACATGCCGACGCTGTAGCGTAGCTTGGGCGACGGATTGCGCAGGACCTGCTCGACCAAGAGCGCGACTGGCTCGGGCGTTGGGGCACCGGCCTCGTCCTTTTCCTGCGTGAGCTTGAATTTCTCGAACGCCGCGCGGTAAGTGTCGTTGCTCTCGGCGCCCTTGACCGTCCGCCGCGTTACCGCCAGTTGGCTGCGAAAGTCGCCGGGTTCGATGAGCACGACCTTCACGCCGTGCCGCCACGTTTCCAGGCGTAGGCTCTCGCTCATGCCTTCAAGCGCGAACTTGCTAGCGCTGTACAGTCCGCTGAACGGTAGCCCGAGCACGCCGGCCAGCGAGCTGATGTTCACGATGTGCCCGCCCGTCTGCTGACGCATCACCGGCAACACGGCACGGCACACGCGCAGAACACCGAAGAAGTTGGTTTCGAGCTGCGCCTTGGCTTCTTCGATCGATGTGTCCTCGACCGCGCCCATCCACGCATTGCCGGCGCAGTTGATCACTGCATCGATGCGCCCGGTCTTCTCGAGAATGCCCCGCACGCCCAGTTCCACGGAGCGGTCGTCATCGACGTCCATCGCGATCATTTCCACTGCGCGGTCATCGCCAGCCGCCGCCAGGACTCGCCGCTGCGCGCCAAACACGTGGTAGCCGCGTGCCGCCAAATGCTCGGCGCACAGCTTGCCAATGCCTGACGATGCGCCAGTGATGAGGACGACTTTCTGGATTGCTTCGGAGCTATCGAGTGACCTGCCTAGCGCGGGCATGTCCAGCCTCCTCCTTCGGCGAAATTGCGGCTGCCTCAGGATCGCCCCCGAAGTGCCTCGTCGGTTCGAGATCAATGCACTCGCTTAAACCCGAGTTCGCGCAGCTGGCTTACGCTGACATTCTCCAGCGTGCCCGCATTTCGTGCGCACCACAGCCCGCGGTCGAGGGCCGGCTCGCGGTCCTGATCCGACCAAGGACTCCATTCGCGCCGCCACAACTCGTGGAATCCGGCCGCCCGTAGAGCGCTGCTCAACTCCCGATCATCGTGAAGGTATTCGAAGAGGGTTGTTTCGTGCTTGGTGAAACGCATTGCTCCGTCTTGCACGTAGGCGATCATGCGTGCGCGCCCGCGACGAGCTCTTGGTTGCCAGTCGCACTCCATCACGAGGTCGCCTGTCGGTCCCTCCATCAGATACGTCTTACCAGCCCAGTAGGCCTCAAAGCAGAAGCGGTTCAGCGCATCGAAGATCAGGAGGCCACCGGGGAGGAGGCAGGCGCGGGTTCGGGTGAACATACGCCTTAGGTAGGCAAGCGAGGATATGTGATTTACGACGTCGGCACAGGCGACAGCCAAGGCGCAGTCGAGCCCACTTGGGAAGGCGTCCAACCCGCTGCGCAGGAACCGCACTCGGCCATCGAACTCCGCGCAACGACTGCGGGCCAGCGCCAGCATGCTACGCGATTGATCGATGCCGATGACGGGTCGTCCGGTTTGGGCGATCGAGAATGTCAGGAGCCCGCTACCGCAACCGAGGTCGAGCACCGGCGCTTCCGAGCATGACCGTCGCAGCAGTGGGCGAATGGCGGCGAAGAAGGCGCGAGCAACCTCGATGTGCGAATCTTGCTCGTAGGTTCGCGCGAACGCTTCGTACGGGTCGGGACTATTCGCCATCGGATGAGCGCCTGGAAGCCAGATTGCAGTTACCTGCCATTGCCGCGATCACGCGCTGCCAAGGTTCTGCCGACCATCTTCAAAGTCGCAGCTCCGGATGTCGCGCCGCGATCATTCGCCCCAACCCGTCGCGCCAGTGAACCGTGGTGTGGCCGACGAGTTCATGCATGCGGGTGAGGTCGACGATGATGCTTCCGATCGTCTTGTCGGTAGTGACGAACTTGGGTTCGAGCCCGGTGAGCTGACCAAGAT
>JBGOUW010000310.1:0-6143 GCA_041477755.1 Binatia bacterium | reverse complement strand
GGCGATTCGGGAACCTCGAGCGGCGACTTCGCCAGCGACAAGATGTATCGCACCGCTCTCGAACTCACCTACGGGCTGACCGAGAAGGTCGAGTTTGCAACGTATCTCAACCTCGCCCATCCTAACGGTGCGTCCTTTCAGTATGCGGGTTCAAAATTTCGGCTGCGCGGGAGCCTCTTCGAAAAAGGGGAATTGCCGGTCGACCTCGGCTGGTACGTGGAGTTGGAATGGAACAAGACGCCACAGTTTGACGGCAACGAACTCGAGCTCGAACTCAAGCCCATCATCGCGAAGGACTTTGGCAACTTCGAAATCGACCTCAATCCGAAGTTCGTCAAGGCCGTGTTTGTCGGCCCCGACAAGAACAAGGGCTTTGAGTTCGGCTACATCAACGGCATCTACTACAACTACCGCCGATGGCTATCGCCGGGTCTGGAGTTTTACGGCGGCATCGGTCTCATCGACGACAGCGACCCGCTCGACGAGCAGCAGCACTACATCTTCCCCGTGATTCGCGGGAAAGTTCTCGACGGGATCTACTACAACCTCGGACCCGGCATTGGACTCACGCGCGGCTCGGACCAAGTCATCATGAAGCTCAACTTCGAATTCGAGCACTTTGTTGGTTCGCTGTGGTGAGCGTCCGACCGGCTTGCCTCCAGCGATCGATGGAAGAGGTGATCATGTCGTATCCAGCGCCGGTCCGTATTGAGATGCACGGCGGTGCGCAGGCGTGATCCCCGCCATGCCGCGTTTCGAAATCACATCCACGGTGCCGGTCGCGCGCGAGCGCGTCTGGGCGCAGGTGTCGACGATGGCGGGGGTCAACGCCGAGCTGTGGCCGATCGTCATGACCTATCCGCGTGAAGTCGCCGCCCTAAATGCCGCGCAGGCGGTGATGGGTCAGCCAATGTTTCGAAGCTGGGTGCTGCTGTTCGGTGTGCTTCCGATCGATCGCCACGAGTTGACCCTCGTATCGGTCGACCCACCCGCGGGGTTTCACGAGGACTCGCGGTCGTGGCTGCAGCGTCGCTGGATACACATCCGTACGCTCGAAGAAGCGCCGGGCGGCTGTCGCATCACCGATTGCGTCGAGTTTCAGCCGCGCTTGCCTGGAGTCGGGAGGCTCTTGCTGCCCGTCTTCCGCGCGGTCTTCGCAAACCGCCACCGCTACCTGCGGCGGCATTTCGGTTCGCCCTGAAAGTTCGGAACTCGGGTTAGCGCGACGCGTGCTTCGTGGCCCGCGCTAGCTCGGAGAACTTGGAGCGGACACTTTCATCGAGTTGCTCGGCGAACTTCTCGTCGAGCGCTTCGGCGCGAATCAACTCTTGTACGTCGGCGAGGTCGCGCAAACGGTCCGGCGCGGTCATGCCGGAGGCGAGCTTCAACTCGATCAGTCGAGGGAGACTCACCACGCGGATGCCTTCCACTTCGATCGCAACGGTCGACGGGTCCGGAAACATGACCGGCTTCGGCTTGCCGTCACCGGGATACTCGCCTGCGACCAAGAACTCGACACGGACTCCCGTTTCGACATCGCGAAAAGTGCGCTCGGCACCAACGTGCGTCGCCGTGTAGCCGAGCCCGACGCAGTGCTCGGTGAACCGCTTCAGCCCGTCACGCGTTACCAGGATGTCCACGTCGTCGGTCATGCGGACGTAACCGTGCTCACCCAACGCCATGCCGCCGATCACCGCGTAGGCGATGCCTTCAGCGGCGAAGCGTCCAGCGAGACGCTTCATCGTAGCGCGGAGATCGCCGCGACCCATGAAGAACTCGCTCGCTTCGCGCAACGTGGCGTCGAATGATTCGCGCAACCGTGTCTCGTATGGCGTTGCCATTGCAACCTCGGAGTATGAGTATGAGGTTGGCCGGCCGAGGCTGTCAATCGCTTCTCCCACTGTCCCTTCATACTTCACTTTCCTGGAGCGGTCGGTCGCTTGCTCTTCGGCATCTCGCTCAGGCCCGGAGTAATGAGCGTGCGCGTGTGCGCCAGCGATTCGGCGATGTCTGCCTTGAGTGCATCGCTCAAGTTGTCGACCTGCACACCCTCGCGCACACCGGCCCGCCACTCGGATGGCTTCACCGTGCGCGCGGCGAAGTGCAGTTGGCGAATCAGGTGCGTGTCGATGTCGCTGATGGCCGATCGCAGTTGATCGAGCGGCGGGGCCGGTGCGTGCGGATCGGTGCCGCTGGCTTCCTGAATCGCCTTCGCGGCTCGGATCAATGCGCTGAACAAGCGGGCCACTTCACCCGCGTCGATGCCGGTCGTGCGGGCTGTGGCTTGGACACGATCGAGCACGCGTTGCTCTTGCGCCGGATCGGCGATGGGCACACCGCTCGCGCGTTTGCTGGCGGCGACCATCGGCATGAGCTGGCAACGCAGCTCGATGTCGCACAACACCGCTTCGCGATCGGCGCCGGCGGCGGCAAACATCGCGTCGCCAAGCCACTGCTTGCGGCGTGCGCCGAGCCAGCCGTCGCGCTCGCGGTCGCGCAGCCAAGTGTCGATCCATTGCCCCAGCTCGGGCGCGTCCTTACGAACCAGTAGCGCTTTGCGATCGCGGGTGAACGGCCCCACCGTGCGCAGCTCGGGTCGTTGCCATGTGCGGGCCTCGGCACTGTCGCTCAGCGCGACATCGGCGCGCCCCACCAACACACGGCCGGGCAACTCGCTGTTGTCGCTCACCGGCTCGATCGTGGCGCGCGGGAACAACCGGCGCGCCACTTGTTCGAGATGTCCGCCACGATTGACCGCGATGCGCACGCCGGTGCGATCGATCGCCGCGCGGTCTGTCAGACGCGCGGCGTCTTCGGTGCGAACTAGGGCCACGGCGCCGGTATTCGCATAGGGCCGGGTGTAGCGACCGACCAACGCCCGCTCGGGTCGCACCGTCACGCCGCTGGCGACGACGTCGAACTTGCCCTGCGCCAGATCGTCGCTGAGATCGGACCAACGAAAACGCACGAATCGCACCGTCGCGCCGAGATCGTGCGCCAGGCGCGTCATCAGATCAATGTCGAGTCCCGCGAGCGATTCGCCCTGCGCCACGCTGAACGGCGCATAGTCGCCGGTCGTGCCGACGCGCAGCACCGCACCGTGCTGCCACGACGCAAGATCAGCCGCCGCCGCCACGAGCGGTAGCAGCGCCAACGCAGCCAGCGCCGCTAGCCACTGTCTCCCCGCTTCGTGCGCATGTTTCAGCATCGGCTCGCCCTCACTCGTTCGGCAGGCAGAGTTGACAGCTCTGCAGGCGGCAGGCAAGAGACGCAGCGAAGAAAGAAAGTTGCGCACGCGACATGGCCGCCCTCACCGCCAGCGAGTTCACCACAGCCATCACGGTCCTGGCCGACGAGATGGGACTGCAACGCCTGCGCGACAAGTTCCTCCGCCTCAACGGGTTGGTTACGCGTATCAAGGTGGCGTCGGCCACCATGCTGGCCGACCAGATTTACATGCTGACGGCCGGGCTCCGCCGACAGGCCCCCGCCACGTACGCGTTCCACGCGATCTGGACGGAGACGCTCAACAAGAAGCTGGGAGAGGAGGGCGAGAAGAACCTCGAACAGCTCGCCGAAGCCATCAACGCCTGCCTCGACGAGCACGACGGGATTAAACCTGACAAGAGTGCGGATCTCGACAACGCGCTGGCGACGTACGAACAAGCACTGGCCGCGGCGCTCGGCACCGAAATGGCCCGGCTCGACATGCTGCTCAAAGCCGTCCCGGCAATCGCGGCGAAGCTGCGCGCAGCGTGATTCGCGTTCAGGACTCGGGTGTCCCCGAGCCGGTAGTAGTCAACGCGATCGCTTGGCGCTTCCCGCAAGCACACTATGCAACTCGCAGCACTCCTCGTTGACGTCACGGCGCTTGGGCACCACGGGTCGCTCGATGTCGAGGTGCGCCGCATCGTGTCCGACTCGCGCACGGTCGAGCCCGGCGATGTGTTCGTGTGCCTCCCCGGCTATCGCACGGAGGGCGGCGAGGCCCGCGCCGATCGTCACGACTTCATCCCGACCGCCCTTACGCGCGGGGCCACGGCACTCGTAGTGAGTCGCGATGTGGCGCCCATATCCGGCGTCACCATCGTGCGCGTCGCCGATTGTTGGGCGGCCATTGCCGCAATGGCCTGCCGGTTCTTCGGCCAGCCGTCACACGCCCTGCGGATGGTCGGCGTCACCGGCACCTCGGGCAAAACTTCGACGACGTATTTCATCGACTCGGTGCTGCGCGCCGCAGGCCACGTGACCGCGCGGCTCGGCACGGTGGAGTATCGGATCGGCGACGAGGTGCTGCCGGCAGCGCAGACTACGCCGGAAGCGCCCGAACTGCAGCGACTGCTGCGCACTGCGGTCGATCGCGGCGCAACCGCCGCGGTGATGGAAGTGTCGTCGCACGCGCTCGAGCTGCGGCGGGCAGCCGGCGTCGCCTTCGACATCGGCGTGTTCACCAACCTCAGCCAGGATCATCTCAACTTTCACCCCGACATGCACCACTACTTGCGCGCCAAGGGCCGACTGTTCGAGGAACTCGAAAGCGGCGGCAAGCCCGCTACCGCGGTGGTGAACGTCGACGATCCGGCGAGCGCGCACATCATCAACATCAACCGTGGCAAGCTACTCACCTACGGCACCCACGCCGACGCGCAGGTGCGTGCGCGTCACGTCGCGATGACGCTGCACGGCGTCAGCCTCCGCGCCGACACGCCGGCCGGGCCGCTCGACGTCGCGCTGCGCCACTTGGGCGAATACAGCGTCTACAACGCGCTGGCAGCGGCGGGTACGGGGCTGGCGCTCGGCATTTCGTTGGACCACGTGCGCGACGGTCTGGCGGCAGCCCCGCCGGTACCGGGGCGGTTCGAGCTCGTCGATTGTGGCCAGGATTTCGGCGTGGTGGTCGACTACGCGCACAAGCCCGACGCGCTCGAACGGTTGCTCACTAGCGCGCGCACGCTCAAACCGGCGCGGCTTATCACCGTTTTCGGCTGCGGCGGCGATCGCGATCGCGGAAAACGTCCATTGATGGGCCGCATCGCGACGCGGCTCAGCGACCTCGTGATTGTGACCTCGGACAATCCGCGCTCGGAGGATCCGGCCGCCATCGTCGCCGAGATCGTGGGCGGCGCGGCCGCGGTGGATCCCGACGCGCAGCGCTATCGCACCGAACCTGATCGCGCAGCGGCGATCACACTCGCAATTCATCTCGCGCAGCGCGGCGATCTGGTATTGATCGCCGGCAAAGGTCACGAGACGTATCAGTTGTTCGCGGATCGACGCGCGCACTTCGACGATCGCGAAGTGGCGCGCGTGGCGCTGCAGAGCCGGAGGTAGATTTCGGCGAGACTATCCCACCCAGCCGTCGGCCGCGCCGACGGCAGCCGGGCGTCGAGGCGACTCGACCCGCTCGGGCGGCTCGTCGGCAGGCGCGCTGGGGCTGGTCATCGCGGGCATGAGGTGAGCCAACGCGTCGGCGAGAACCGATGCCCCGAAGGTACCCTTGTTGGCGAGCGTGCGAGTGCCGCCGGTGAGGAAGTTAGCATCGCGCGCCGTCGGCACACGGTCCATGAGGAGCACGACCGGCAGTGGCGTCGCTCCGTTCGCGCGCAGCCCCGCAATCGTGCGGAAGATGTCGACGCACGCCGGCGACAGGTGCAGCACGACGGCGTCAGGTCGCACGCTCGGCAACAGATCAAGCGCTTGTTTGCCGTCGAGCATGACCGCCGCGGACAGCCCTGCCCCAGTCAGTTGCTCGCGCACCGAGCCGACCACGTCGATATCCGTGCTCATCGCGAGGACGCGCTTCGCCCGCGGCGCCAGCCGCGCCAACGCGTCGAGCAGCTGCTGCGGCTCGTTCGGCCACAGCACGCAATCGGCCGGACCGAAGCAGAAGCCGGCGGACTCCGTCTGCTTTGCGTAGAGCAGCAATGGCACGTTGCGGGTCGCATCCTGCTCGCGCAGGTTGCGCACCAATTGCCAGCCGCTGCCGGCCATCACGTTGATCGCAACGCCCGCCAAACGATGCGCGGCCAACTGAGCGATTGCGTCTTCAGTCGGTTCACAGTCAACGACCTCCCAACCCGTATCGGCCAAGCCAGCGACCATCGCGGCGCGTAGCTCACCATCGACAACCGCGAGCGCCCGCG
>JBGOUW010000663.1:0-2612 GCA_041477755.1 Binatia bacterium | reverse complement strand
GCCATCCGCGAGTCGTTGGAAGAGACCGAAGTGATCCCGCAGATCGCGCGTAGCGCGCGCGAAGTGATGGGCTGTGACTGGACGGCGGTGGCGCTGTTGGAAGCCGGCAAGGAGTGCTTCCGCGTCACCTCTACCGACGGCCGGCCGACGACGGAGGCCGAGGAGCTGAAGTCGCTGGAGTTCGGCCGCGGCAGCCTCGCCATGATTGACCAATTGTTGGCTGGGGTGACGGTGGAGATCCAAGAGCCGCGTGGCCGCGTCGGTTTGTACGAGCGCTGGGACATCGCGTCACTGCTGGCCGTACCGATGGTGCGCGCGGGTCGCGTGATCGGGGCGTTGGTGACGGGCTACCGCGAGCGGCGCGGGCCGTTCTCGGCACATGAGCACCGGGTGGCAGGAGGGATTGCGGCACAGGCCGCGGTTGCGGTCGACAATGCGCGACTGGTCGAAGCATTGCGGCGAGCCAACGCACTGAAGTCGGAGTTCCTGGGCATGATGTCGCACGAACTGCGCACGCCGCTGAGTGCGATCCTCGGCTACGCGGATCTGATGCGCGATGGCGCGATGGGGACGGTGGGGCTGGAGCAGACGCAGGCGCTCGATCGGATGCTGCTCAACGGGCGCGGCCTGCTCGAGCTGATCAACATGACGCTCGACGTCAATCGGCTGGAGTCGGGGCGCATCACGTTAGACGTGTCGGAGTTCAAGTTGGCGGAAGTGTTGCACGAGCTGCGCAGCGAGTTCGGCGCCGGCGCGGTCCGTAAAGGCGTCACGCTCGCGTGGCCCGAGATCACACAGCTACCGGCACTGCACAGCGATCGCGCCAAGGTGAAGCTGGTGCTCCGCAACATCATCGACAACGCGCTCAAGTTCACGCCGCAGGGATCGGTAACGATTGCGGTGGGCAGCGATCCGGCGCGCGAACGGGTTAGCGTGGCGGTACGCGATAGCGGTGTCGGGATTCCAGCGGACGCGATGGGGGCGATCTTCGAGATGTTTCAGCAGCTCAACGGCGCGAAGCCGAACGCGCGCGGCGGCGTCGGGCTCGGCCTGTACCTCGTTCGTCGCTACACCGAGCTGATGGGTGGCACGGTCGCGGTGGACAGCACGGTCGGTGTCGGGTCGACATTCATCGTCGAGATTCCCAGTCGCTTGGCGCGCCGGGACGGAGTCGATGCGGTGCGCTGAAGCCGCTTGACGCTGGCAGCACCGCGACATACCTAAGCGCGCCGGCGCGCAACGCCGTTCAACATTCCCCCGGGAGGTAACCATGGTCAAAGGTGCAGTGCTATACAATTTCTTCGAACCCCTCAAAGTCGACTCCGTTCAATTGAAGGCTCCACGCCGCGACGAAGTCGTGGTCAAGATGGCCGCGAGCGGGGTGTGTCATTCCGATCTGTCGGTGCAGCAAGCGAAGCTGCCGCTGCCGCCGCCGTGCATCTTGGGTCACGAGGGCGCGGGGATCATCGAAGAGGTTGGGAAGGATGTGCAGGATCTGCAGGCGGGCGATCACGTCGTGCTTGCGTGGGTACAGAGCTGCGGCAAGTGCCACTACTGCATCGCCGGTCGCGGGCATTTGTGCGAGCGCGGCACACAGGCCGCGATTGCCGGCGAGGAATGCGTGTTCGAGAAGGATGGCGTCGGCATCTCGCGCATGGCCGGCGTGGCGTCGTTCGCGGAGCGAACGGTTGTGCGTGCGTCGGCGGCGATCAAGATTCCGCACGACGTGCCGCTCGACAAGGCGTGCCTGGTCGGGTGCGGGGTGATGACCGGGGTTGGCGCGGTCATTAACACGGCGCGAGTGCGGCCGGGTGAAACGGTGGCCGTATTCGGCTGCGGCGGCGTTGGCCTCAACGTGATCCAAGGCGCGTTGCTGAGCGGGGCGTCGAAGATCATTGCCGTGGATTTAATCGACTCGAAGCTCGCGCTCGCCAAACAATTCGGCGCGACCGATGTCGTCAACGCCCGGGACAACGATGCGCCCGACGCCATCCGCGCCTTGACCGACGGAATGGGAGTCGATTACGCGTTCGAAGTGATCGGGGCATCGCCGGTGATTCAGCAGGCGTTCCTGTCGATCAAGCGCGGCGGCAAAGCCGTGATCGTCGGCGTTCCGGGCTTCGGAACGGAAGTGAGCTTCATGGGGGCGTCGTTCGCGCTGGAAGAGAAGTCGGTGATCGGCTCGCTCTACGGCTCGGGCAATTTGCGCCGCGACATGCCGAAGCTGATCGAGTTGTACATGCAGAAGAAGCTCAAGCTCGACGAGCTGATCTCGCGGCGCATCAAGCTCGAAGACATCAACAGCGCCTTCGAGGCGATGGAAAAAGGCGAAGTCGCCCGCAGTGTGATCATCTACAGCTGACCCGCGTCGCTGCAATCCGATGACGAAGGGCATCCCGCCAAGGTGTGCGTCGCCGGTTAGCCTCAGTCCGAAAATCTTCGGCGGATAAAATCTCGATTCGATCAGTAGGACCGGATGTTTCAACCAAGGGTTTCCTCCTTTGGGAAGGGAGGGTCAGGGAGGATTTGTTCACGCGTCGAAAAATCCCCCTCAGTCCCCTTTTTTGAAGAGGGAAGCGTCCGAATGATCGTCAGTTATTTTCGGATTGGGG
>JBGOUW010000072.1:0-13320 GCA_041477755.1 Binatia bacterium | reverse complement strand
TCGTGCATCACCATGGGTCGCCGATCGTGCACCCCGAAGAGGGGGAAACGAGCCGGTTACAGTAGCGCGTGACCGGTTGTCTCCGACGCCGTTGCGGCGGTGTCGGCCGGATGCTAAGACACCGCCCGCACAATCGCCTGCTGACCCCACGCAAGCGGCATCTCGACCGAACGGAGGCTACGGTTTCATGCTCATCCCTGCCACCCAACTACGCGTTGGCATGATCATCAGTTACAATAAGGATCTGTATCGCATCATGAAGGTCGTCCATGTCACGCCCGGAAATTGGCGCGGCATGGTCCAGACCAAGATGCGAAGCATCCGCTCTGGCACGCAGACCGAGAACCGTTTCCGCTCGGAAGACAAGGTCGACCGCGTTACCTTCGAGCAGCACGAGATGGAGTTCCTCTATCACGACGGCGACCAATACCACTTCATGAATACGGCAAACTACGAGCAGATCGCGATGAGTGCCGATGACCTCGGCGACGCGGCCAACTACCTCACACCCAACATGAAGCTGCAGGTCGATTTCTATGAAGAGAAGCCGATCGGCGTCTCGCTACCCAAGACGGTCGATCTGAAAATCACCGACACCGCGCCCGGATTGAAGACCGCGACGGTGACGAACGTCCTCAAGCCCGCCACCACCGAGACCGGCCTGATCGTGCCGGTGCCCAACTTCTTCGATGTGGGCGACATCATTCGTGTCGATACCGATACCGGCGAGTACCTGTCGCGCGCGAAGTGAACGCTGCGTTGCGCTTGGTGGCGCGACACTATCGGTGATACGCTCGGGCGCATGATGCCGGAATCGCCAGCCGGTGCGGTTGATCCGCGACTCACAGCAACGCGCTACTTCGCACTCGTTACGGATGGAGTGCTCCAGTCCGACGATCGGGTTGAGCTGCTGGAAGGGGTGGTAGTCGCTATGGCGCCACAGAATCCACGACATTCGGCAGCAGTGAGTCGTGCAAATTCGGCACTGAGAGCGATCGCTGATCGAGCGGCGATCCGCGTTCAGATACCGCTCGTTCTCGGGCCCCACTCCGTTCCCGAACCCGACGTTGCGGTTGTTCCTGGCACCGATGGCGACTACGACCGCTTGCACCCGACAACCGCTCTTCTCGTCATCGAGGTGGCAGACACCTCCCTTGCCCAGGATCGGATCACGAAGATGCGCATCTACGCGGCCGCGGGCATTCCGGAAGCGTGGATCATCAATCTACGCGACGAGTGTATCGAGATCTTCAGTGACCCCGAGCCGAGGTCGCGCACCTATCGCACCACCCGCGTGGCATCGCGCGGAGCGCGCATCGATCTCGTCGCCTTACCTGGGGGCAGCATCGTGGTTGACGAACTGCTACCAGCCTGAGAAGGTTCACCAGACCTACCACTCAAACACGCGTCCGGCGCGTTCGGCGATCGCTTCGCCGATCGTCAGCGACGCGGTCGCCGCGGGCGATGGGGCGTTGAGCACGTGGATGGCGCCTTCGCCTTCTTGAATCGAAAAGTCATCGACGAGAACCCCATTTGGAGTGAGTGCCTGCGCGCGCACGCCGCTGCCGCCCGGCGTGAGATCGTCGTTGCGCAACTCAGGCAGCAGCCGCTGCAGCGCGCGGACGAACGCCGCCTTGCTGAACGACCGATGCATTTCCCCGAGCCCCGTCTTCCAATACTTCGATGCCAGCCGGATGAAGCCGGCGAACGTGAGTGACTCCCACGCGTCGCGCGCGTCGAAATCGGTCTTGCGGTAGCCTTCGCGCTTCAAGCTCAGCACCGCGTTCGGGCCGGCTTCCACGCCGCCGTGGACCATGCGGGTGAAGTGGACCCCGAGAAACGGAAAGGCGGGATCAGGCACCGGATAGATCAGCGCCTTCACCAGGCTCTCGCGTTCAGGGCGCAGCGTGTAGTACTCGCCTCGAAACGGCACGATCTTCACCGGCGGCTCGAAGCCCGCCAGGCGCGCGACGCGGTCGGAGTGCAGCCCGGCGCAGTTGATAAGATTGCGCGCGCACACGGTGCCGGCCGTGGTCTCGATCACCCAACCGCCGGCGTCGCGCGCGATGCGCGTGACGGTTGCGTTGGTGCGGATCTCACCACCGCGAGCGCGGATCAGCTCGGCGTAGCAACGAGCAACCGCGACGTAGTCGACGATGCCAGTCGCGGGCACGCGCAGCGCCTTCAATCCGGCGGCGTGCGGCTCGATCTCGCGCAGGCGTTCCGGCCCGATCAGCTCAACCTCGACGCCGTTGGCGGCGCCTCGCCGCTGCAGGTCTTCGAGACGCGGCACCTCGGCCGCCTCGGTGGCAACGACCACTTTGCCGCAGATGTTGTGCGGGAGATTGTGCTGTTGGCAGAACTCGACCATGCGCCGCGCGCCCGCGACGGTCATCTGCGCCTTCAGTGATCCCGGCTTGTAGTACAGGCCAGAGTGAATCACGCCGCTATTGTGACCGGTCTGATGCTGCGCGACCTCGGATTCCTTTTCGAGCACCAAGGGCTGCACGCGCGGATGGCGCTCGCCTATCGCCAGGGCGGTCGACAGGCCGACGATACCGCCGCCGATCACGATCACGTCTCCTCCCACTGCCATCGTGCGTCCTCTTGTGCGCTGCGCTCCGGTTGTGCTGAATACTCAGCTCGATGGGAGATCGCAATGCTAGTTGAACCGAGCCGATTGGTGGGCGTGCAGGTCATCACCGCGAAGAGCTTCGCCGACGAGCGTGGGTTTCTGCTGCAGTCGTGGGTGAAACGGGACCTCGATGCGGTCGGCATCCCCAGCGAGTTCAAACAGGCGATTCAAACCCACTCCAAGCGAGGCGTGGTACGCGGTCTGCACTTTCAGTGGGACCCGCCGATGGGCAAACTCGTTCGCTGCATTCATGGGGCGATCATCGACGTCGTCGTCGACGTGCGGCACGGATCACCGACCCTCGGTGACCACGCGGCGGTGGAACTCACTGATCGGAATCATCAGGTCATCTGGGTGCCGCCCGGCTTTGCCCATGGGACGCTCGCGCTTACCGACGATGCGATCGTGCTGTACGAGTGTAGCGGCGAACACGGTCCGGGGCGTGAAGGGGGTATTCGCTGGAACGACTCGGCGCTCGCCATCGCCTGGCCGCTGCCGACCGCCACGCGCGCGATCGTGTCGGAGAAAGACCAGCAGGCGCCGGCGCTCGCGGAATGGCTCCAGGATCCGCGTTCGCAGCACTTCCGCTTCGCTTGAGCCGGCCGCGACTAACTTTCGCCGCGAATCAACTTTCGGTTGCAAGACCGCCTGTCTGCACCTTAGAATCGGCGCCATGTTGCTTTCCACCGTGAGGCGACGGGCGTGAGCAAGATTCTGGTCGTCGGCGGGGCCGGCTACGTTGGGTCGATCCTCACTCGCGAGCTGCTGGATCGCGGCTACGCAGTGCGCGTGGCCGACCGCCTGTACTTCGGTGACGCGGCGCTGCGTGACGTCCGCGATCGCATCGATTTGGTGGTTGCCGACATGCGCGCGCTGCCGCCGGAGGTGTTCCGCGACATCGACGGCGTGGTGAACGTTGCCGGCCTCTCCAACGATCCCACCGCCGAATACAACCCGGCGGCCAACAAAGAGATGAACACGGTGGCGACGGTACGGCTGGCCGAGCAGTGCCGCGCCGCCGGTGTGCGCCGATACGTGTTCGCGTCGACCTGCTCGATCTACGACCTCGGGGTCAGCGACGACGGCAAGGATGTGGTGCTCGACGAGACCGCCGAGGTGCGACCGCGCGCCGCATACGCGACCTCGAAGTTCGAAGCTGAGCAGCACCTGCTGGCGATGGCGGGGCCGGACTTTTGCCCGGTGATCCTGCGCAAGGGCACGATCTACGGCTTCTCGCCACGGATGCGCTACGACTTGGTGGTCAACACCTTCGTCAAGGACGCGCTGTCGCGCGGCGCGATCACGATCTACTGTGGTGGCGAGATGTGGCGCCCGCTGCTCGACGTGCGCGACGCCGCGCGCGCCTACATCGCCAGCTTGGAAGCGGACGAGGAACTCGTGCGGGGACAGATCTTCAATGTCGCATTCCAAAACGTGCGCATTTCTGAGCTGGCGCTGCGCGTCCGCACTGCGCTGCGCGCGATGGGTATCGACGTTGACATCGTCCCCGACTATGCCTACCGCGGCGTGCGCAGCTATCGTGTGTCGGCGCGCAAGATCCAGCAAGTGCTCGGCTTCCATGCCAAGGTCGACATCGAAGAAGCCGTCCGCGAGATGGTCACCGGCATTCGTCAGTACCACTACGACGACTTCGACAACCCGCGCTATTACAACATCCGCTGGGTTCAGCTCCTCGAAGAAGCCGAACGCACCGTCGCCGTCACCGGCTCGGTGTTTGGCGCTCCCCCCGCGCCTCCTGTGCGCCCGCGTGTGGTGGCCGGTGGGCGCACCGAAGAGCGTTGATCATTCCGCCACCGGCAAGTGCCCGGGGCGGAAGATCACTTTCTTGTCCTTCACCACCAATTGATCATTGAGGAAGAGCTGCACGGCCTGTGACAGCACCGCGCCTTCCAGCGCTTTGCCGCGCGCTTTGACCTCGTCGAGCGTGTCTTCGCCGACCCGGATGTGAAACACGTCCTGCAAGATCACCGGACCCTGATCGAGTTGCTCGGTGACGAAGTGTGCGGTGCAGCCCGAAACGCGTACGCCTTCCTCCCACGCCTGCTTGTACGCGTTGGCGCCGGGATGGTACGGCAACAGCGACGGGTGGATGTTGATGACGCGGCTGGGATAGCGGGCCACGAAGTTGGGTGTCAGGATCTGCATATAGCGCGCGAGCACCACGAGGTCGGCGTGGTGTTCGCGTAGCTGGTCGAGCATGAACTGCTCGTGCGCGGCCTTGTCGGTCGAAGGGTGCCAAAGAAACGGCAACCCATGTTGCTCGGCGAGTGGCCGCAGCACCTCGTGATTCGACAGGACGACGACGAATTCACCGTTGATCAAGCTGGCCGCGCGGTCGACGATCAACTTCTCCAGGCAGTGCGGTTCCTTGCTGACCAGGATCGCAACCCGCTTGCGCGCCTTGTCGCCGCGGAGGCGGATGGTGACCTCCATGTGAGTCTCGTCGCCGATCCGCTTGAGGTCGAGGATCAACTCGTCGAGGGAGAGCGCGAGGTCGGAGAGATCCACGACCATGGTCATGATGAACAGGCCCTCGACGACGCGCTGCTCGATGTCCTCGATATTGACGCCGCTACTGGCGAGGTAGGTCGACACGCGCGCGACGACGCCCTTCTGGTCCTTCCCGATCACTGAGATGACTGCGAGGTTCTTCGCCATAGCCGGTAGATTAGGAACAACGCAGCGAGTGGTCAATCGCATCGGTCCGCTTCTTCGGTTCAGCTCGTTTGCTGATCTTTGGTGCCCCCGCTAGAGCACGCCGTGGTGAGCGCCGACAGGACAGCCGCGAACGACAGAAGCAACCTGCCTGCAATGGGTGTGCGGGACGGCTTCGCGTATGCGGCGCTCGTGGGGCTCGTCTTCCTCATCTATCGCGCCAGCTTTGCGGCATACTTCACTAACGAAGACTTCACCTGGCTGCTCCGTTGCAGACTGGAACCTGGGCGGGGACTGTGGACGCTGCTGACCAGCGATGTCATCCTCGACGGTGCCGGCACCTCGTGGCGTCCTTTGCTCCAGCTCGCGTTCGGGATCGAGCACCTGGTGTGGGGTGTAAACTCGGTCGGGTATCATCTGATCAACTTGGCGTGGCACGCCCTCGCGGCGTGCGCACTGTATGCGATGAGCGCCCAAATCACCGACCGCTTCCGCGCGCTGATGGCGGCGGTGGTGTTCGCCGCGCATCCAATCCAGACCGAATCGGTGACGTGGGTGTGTGCGGCCGGCGGACCGATGTCGAGCGCGCTCGTCTTGTTCGCGCTGTGGGCCTCCGTGCGCTGGCGCCAGCGGCGCGGCCGGCTCATCTTTGTCCTGGTGCCATTCGGACTCGCGTTGGGCGGACTGGAGAGTGCGGCCGTATTGCCGGCATTGATTCTGACGCGCGAGGTCCTTTCCGACCGCCCGGCTTTGTTGGCGTGCCGCAGTCTTCGACTCTACGGCGGGTTGGCCGGCGTCTTCCTCGGCTTCGTGCTGTTACGACATTTGGTGATATCGGCGCCGATCATGCTCGGACAGATGGGAGTCGATCCCGGCGTGCCGCTTGAGGCATCAGCGCTTGCGAATCTCCTCGCGCGTAAGCTCGCCAATACCAGCTCACTGATGTTGAACCTTCCGGACGATCTGGGATGGCTGGCGCTGCCCGCTGCGTCGGCACTCACGCTGGTCGCCATTTGGCTGTGGTGGCGCGGTGCCCCGATCGCACTGTGGGGGCTGCTGTGGATCGGCATCGGCGTGGCGCCATTTGCGCTTCGGATGTTCGGAGACGCGCCACGCCACCTGTATCTGTCGGTTGCCGGTTTTGGGTTGGTGTTTGCCGAGCTGATTGCGCAGCTGTATCGAATCCTGCAGCGGCGCAGCCCGCGATTCGCCGCGCTCTGCGTGAGCGCGCTGCTGGTCAGCTCCTTGTTGAGTGCGCAGCGTGCGGTCGATCGCGATGAGGCCGAGTGGGTGGCACGTGGTGCGCTCCATCGCGATGTGGTCGGAAGTTTGCTTCAGACGCTCCCCGACCCCGAGCCGGGCCGCACGCTGGCGTTCTACGGCCTCGGTGCGCTGCGCGGCCGCGGCGTGTTCGTCTATGGATTCGAAGACGCGGTCCGACTCTACTACGACGACCCGTCGCTACGCGTGGAGGTCCTCCGCATGGGCGAACAAAGGGAATCGGCGTACCGTCTCCTCTACCACCCCGACCGAGGGTTCGAGTTGTTCGATCGCAAGCGCCGCTGAACGCCAGTTGCGGGTCCTCTTCATGCTTCCCACCTGCCTGCGGTTGGTGCCATACTATGGTTGCGTTCAAGGCAGGAGGACCGCCATGCGCAAGAAGGATCGCGACGCATTGTACCAAACGTTGCAGTATCACCGTCGCCAGCTGCTCAAGGAAGTCGCTGTCACGGAAGCCGATCTACACGTGCTCGAAGGTACGCGCGACAGCGAGTTGGAAGAAGCGGCGCAGGAAGAGGTGACGATGCGCTTGCTCGATCGTCTCGACCGCCGTGCCAAGGTGGAGGTCGAGGAGATCTATCGGGCGCTCGCACGCATGACCGTAGGCACCTACGGTCTCTGCATCCAATGTGAGGAAGCCATCGCCCCGGCGCGTCTGCAGGCGCTGCCGGCTACACCCTACTGCATCGCATGCGCCAATGCGGCCGAGCGGGGCATGCTCGTCGCTGCAATCGAGGAGCCGGCTGCGGGCGAGATACCGCCGCGCGCGACGTTGCCGCCGGAATACGCCCTCCTGAGTGATCGCGAACTCCAGACCACCGTGCGCGAACAGCTGCTCGCCGACGGCCGCCTCGATTTCGATGAATTGCGCATCGTCTGTCGCCACGGGGTGGTGTACGTCGATGGCGAGGTGCCGAGCAGCGCCGAGCACCAAATTCTGCTGCACACGCTCAACGACGTGATGGGACTGACCGCCGTCGTCGATCGCGTGCGCGTTGAACAGGCCCCCTGGCAGCGCGAGGATCGTACGCGCGAGGAACCGACCCCGCTGCCGCGCGCGCGGTGGGAGGATCAGCCCGCGACTGAAGACGTTACCGAGGCGGTCGAGGCGGGCTCCGACTTCGACGCGCCCAGCAAACCGTTACCGGATATCGAGTAGCGGCGGCTCATCGCTTGCGACTGGCGTAGTCGCCGAACGGGCCGTCGCGTTCGGCAACCGCGGCCTTGAAGCCTTCCTTCATCGCCAACTCGCGCCACGCCACGCCTTCTGGGGTGTGCCGGGCGATACCGTCGAAGATCGTGCCGATAATCTGCGAGGTGCGCAGCCCCATGTTTTCGTACGCCTGATTCACCAGCAGCTTCATCATGATGAGCTGATTGATCGGCAACAGCGCCATGCGGTGCGCTAGTGCGCTGACTTCCGCTGCGAGCTGCGCAGACGGAACGGCCTTGTATATGAGGCCGATCTGTTCCGCCTTGGCGCCGTCGACCGGATCGCCAGTGAGCAGCAGGCGCTTAGCTTGCTCCATGCCGAGGCGGTACGCCCACAGCGCTGATGTCGGCGAGCCCCAGACGCGCGCGGGTGGGTACCCGATCTGCGCATCGGCACTGGCGACAATCAGATCCGAGCACAGCGCGAGATCGGTGCCACCACCGACGCACCACCCGTGTACTTGTGCGATCACCGGCTTGCGGCTGTACCACAGACTCATGAAGCGGCGGACGTTGTCGGACATGCCGACGAAGTCGCGCACCGGGTCCCAGCCCTGGCGCGCATCACTCTCGTGCTCCACGCGCGTCCCCCAGTCGAGATCGTAGCCGGCGCAGAACGCACGGCCGGCGCCGCGCAACACGATGACATGGACCGCCGAATTGTCGTTCGCAACTTGCACGGCTTTTTCCAAATCAATCGGCAACTCGCGATTGATGGCGTTGAGGCGCTCGGGTCGGTTGAGTGTAATCGTGGCGATGCGATCGTCGGTGGTGAGTGTCAGCGTCGTGAAGTCCATCCGCAAATCCTCCTTGTGCCGGCGGCGCTCAATCGTTCCGCGGCGTGAGCAATTCGAGGCCCCCGAAGCCGACTTCGCCGACATCGCCTGCGGAGAGCGTGAGGCGGTTGCCGTTGTCGAGCGACACGGTGACGTGGAACGCGAGCGCTTGCAAGTCGCGCTCTTGCAGCGGCCGGTCGGCGAGCGTGTCGGCGGGATCGTAGGGATCATACGGCCGTTCGGGGCAGGTGAACGTACCGACCTCACGGGCGGTGTAGCCGATCGGGTGTGCGGTCAACTCGATGGTGAGGTGCTGCTGCTGCGCCCACGCGGCCGCGTCGGCCGCAACCTGACGGCCGGTCGCTCCGACGCGGAACAGGGGCGCGAGGCCGGCGCGCACTTGCGTCATCGCGCCGAAGGCACGGCGAACGTCGGCGGGCACGTCGCGTTCCCAACTGCCGCGCACGTACCCCGTGCGCTGCGCTGTGGCGGCGATGCCGGCGTAACGCAAGTCCAACTCAATGTGGACAAGATCGCCGGCGGCAATCGTCGTGTCGGTGTTCGGTCCCGCCCACGGCCAAGCCAGGTGCGTGCGATCGGCGAGTCGGATGATCGACACGTGCGGGGCGGAAGGGAGGTCGAGTTGGGCGTCGCGAACGGCGGCCGCGAGGCGGCTTGACAGCTCGGTTGCGGTGGTTCGACCCGCGTCGAGTGCGGCGTCGGCGAGTCCGCGATCGGCGATCTCGGCGGCGCAGCGTGCGGCCTGCTTGGCGAGCTCGACTTCGTCTGGTGTGCGGCTGGCCCGCACCGCAATCGCGGCGTTCTCGGCTGAGCGAAACGTCCCCGCGTACTCGCGTCCCACCAGCCACGCGGCGAACTGGCGCGTCCCAGTCGCGATACCATCGGCCGGCGCGATGCGCGCCGAATAGTCGATACCGATGCGGCGCGGGTGAAAGCGTGCCAGCACATCTTCCACCGCCGACGGTGTGAGCGGCAATACCTGCTCGAACAGTCCAGACGTGGTCAGCTGAGCGACAACGGCGGGGGCGGTGCCGAAGCCGAAGGCGCGTGGCGCCGGCCCACCGCTATCGAAAAGCAACACGGCTTTGTCGCCGGGCTCGGTGAAGCCAAAACTGTCGAGCATCGGGTCGCGCTGGTAGTCGCGCTCGATCAGCAACCACCCGTCGAGCTCGGCCCGCTGCAGCGCCGGCCCCACCAGCCGCCGCACTTTGTCGCCGACGGCACTGCGGCGGAATTGCCATTCCGCGTGCTCGTCCGGTAGCCACGCACACGGCCGATGGTCGCTGCCGCGGCGGCTCGCGCCGTGCGAGAACAGGCCATCGCTGCAGCCGGCGCACTGCCACAGCAGCAAGGCGATGCCGGCGAATCGGCCCAGAGTCATTCGCCTGCGAGCGTGGCTCACGAATCGGCCTCGCGATCATCGGCGCGACGGCCGAACTGCTGCAGCGACCACACGTACCCTTGATCATTGATGGCGCGCAGCCCGATCACACTGTAGGCGGCCAGAGGCGTTTCGAAGCGAATCCACTCCCACGGCACCGACGCGATGCCGAGCATGTGGGTGAGCAACACGCCGTTGGTGCCGCCGTGCGCGACCACGCCGACGCGTAACGTCTGTGCGCGCGCGGGGGAGTGCCACACCGCGAACTCGTCGGCGTGGTGCGGCCGCACGTCGTAGTGCGCGAGGATCGACTCGAAGGCGGCGGTGACGCGCGCGTGAAACTCGCGGAACGGCTCGCCGCCCGGAAAGCCGTCCCAGCGCTCACGCAGCGAGCGTCGCGCCGCGGCGGCGAAGTATGCGTCCACTTCGGCTTGGGACGCCGACGGCATCATGGGGACGCGAATCTCGGCGAGCCCCTCGACCACGGTGGCGTCGAGCTGCTGTGCGGCTCCGATGATTGACGCCGTCTCGCGGGCCCGCGCCAGCGGACTGCAGTACAGCGCACTGAGCGGCAACGTGGTAAGGTGCGCGGCCACGTCCGCGGCCTGCCGCCGGCCGAGCGCGGTCAGCGGCGGATCGCCGCTGGTTTCCCGTGCCCAATCCCAATCGGGCTCGGCATGGCGCACCAGCACCAGCTCAAGCGGGAGATTGGCGCGGCCGCGCCGCTCCCGTTCTTCCAAACTTGTGCTCGCCATCGTGTCCTCCCATACCTGCCGCGGCGCGCGATCATACGAGATGAAGCAGCAGAAGCAAGGTGGGTGAGTCTGCCGGTTGGACCGGAGTCGAACGCGGGCGTCCACGAGTGTGCACGATCGGCTTGCACCACCACAGAGGGATTGTTACGAGACGCGCGATCGGAGGAGCGATGCCCGAATCGTTTTGCGAGAGTGTCGATCTGCAGGCGATTGCGCAGCGGGTCGGCACACCGTTCTTCATCACCAGCGCTGAGGTATTGCGGCGGCGGATTGCGGACGTGCAGCGGCTGACAGATCACCCGCAGCTGCAGGCGCGCTACGCGATGAAGGCGTGCTCGACCCGGCGCGTGCTCGAAGAGATCTGCAAGCAAGGCCTATGGATCGATGCGGTGTCAGGCAACGAAGTGTTGCGTGCGCACGGGGCGGGCTTCCGGATGGGAACGCAGCCGCCCACCGTCCTCTTCACCGCCGATGTGTTCCGCGACAATGCCCTCGCGGTCATCGTCGAGCACAGCATCCTACCTAACATCGGCTCACCGGCGATGATCGACGAACTCAAGACCGCTGGATATCGCGGGCCGATTGGCGTGCGCCTCAATCCCGGCTTTGGCCACGGACACGTGAGCGCGGTCGATACGGGCGGACCGAGCTCGAAGCACGGCATCTGGCACGAAGACGCCGATGGCGTTCGCCGCGCCGCGGAGCAGGCCGGCTATCCGATCGTGTTGTTGCACGCGCATGTTGGTAGTGGTCCGACCATCGACGAGTTCACGGCCAACATGGCCAAGCTGGCGCACTTCTTCGTCGAGCGCGTCGGCGACTATCCGGCGCTCGAAGCGGTGAGCCTCGGCGGCGGGTTGCCGCATCCGTATCGCCCGGAAGTGCCGCCGCTCGATCTCAATCCGCTCGCGCGCGGCCTGCGCGACGCGCAGGCGCGGGTGAGTGCGGCCGCTGGGCGGCCGTTGCGGTTGGAGATCGAGCCCGGTCGCTACCTCGTGGCGCCGAGTACCGCGTTGGTTGCGCGCGTCACCGACGTGAAGTCGACGCGCCCTAACGACAAGGGTCCGGGCTACACCTTCGCGATGGTCGACGCCGGTTTCGTCGATCTGATCCGTCCGGCGATGTACGGCTCGTATCATCACATCACCATTCACGGCGCCGAGGCGAAGGTGCCGCGCCCGCCGGTTGTGGTGGCGGGTCCGCTGTGCGAATCGGGCGATGTGTTCACCCGTGGTGCCGACGAACTGCTCCAACCGCGCGATCTGCCGCCGCCGCAGCGCGGCGATCTCCTGATTCTGCACGATGCCGGTGCGTACGGCGTGGCGATGAGTTCGAACTACGTCTCCATCGGTCGCGCCCCGCAAGTGTGGCTGGAGGACGGGCAGCCCTATCTGATGTCGCGCCGCGAGACGGTGGAAGAGATCACCGGTCGCGAGTGCTTCGAGCGGTTGTAGAGAGGAGAAGACGGAGGAAACGAGTTTGGTCGTACGTTGTGAGGCATCTGCGCCTGGTGTGGTAGTCTGGATCAAAGCGATTGGAGGCTCATGGGTCGTGACACTGCTCTCGTAACTGGCGGGAACTCAGGGATCGGCTTCGAGTGCGCGCGGCAGCTTGCCCGCGAAGGGTGGCACGTGCTTGTCGCGAGCCGAAACCGCGAGGCTTCGGTCGAGTCGGTACGGCGAATCAACGCGGAGAGCGGCAACGGCGCCGCTTCCGAGATGGGCCTCGACCTCGGTTCGATCGCTTCCGTACGCCAACTCGCCGACGCGATCGAGGCACAGGACGTCCCGCTGCGGGCGCTTGTCTGCAACGCCGGCCTGCAGATGCACAACGGCCCGCAGCTCTCGCCCGACGGCTACGAACAGACATTCGCCGTCAATCACCTCGGACACTTCTTGCTCACCAACCTGCTCCTCGCCCGCCTGCTCCTGAACCAGTCCGCGCGCATCGTGATCGTCGCTTCCGGCGTACATGATCCAAAGCTCAGAACCGGGATGCCGAAGGCTGCGGTCGCGGACTTCGAGACGCTCGCCGTCACCGGCGGCCCGCGTGCGGGCGAATTTGATGGCCGCCTCGCCTACGTGAACAGCAAACTCTGTAACCTGTGGTTCACTTACGAACTCGTCCGACGGATCGCGGCCGCCGGTTTGTCGAATGAGGAGCACCGGCTCTCCGTCAACGCCTTCGATCCGGGCCTGGTGCCGGGCTCAGGTCTGGCGCGCGACTACCCGCCGGCTCTGCGCTTCATCTGGGATCGGATTCTGCCCGGGGTGGCACGACTGCTCTCGCCCCTGGTTCCCACCATCAACCCGGCGCCGAAGTCCGGAGGCGCTCTCGCCAAGCTGGTGCTTGACCCGGGGCTCGACCGGATTTCGGGAAAGTACTTCCCGTCACACACGCGCTGGCGGGAAGCGCCGTCGTCGGATGCCTCGTACGATATCAAGCGCGCGCGCTCGCTCTGGGAGGAGAGCGTCAAGATGACGCGGCTTGTGCCAGAGGATTCACCCCTCATCTCAAAGTGAGTGAGCGGTTTCGTTCGCCATTCGACGCCGGCGCCGCGGTAGCGTCTCGTCGCGTCCCGGT
>JBGOUW010000184.1:0-8787 GCA_041477755.1 Binatia bacterium | reverse complement strand
TTTCGTCACACCCTCGCTCGAATCGGTAACCGCCGCCGCCGCGGCCCTGGCGCAGAACATGCCCGATGACTTCCGCGTCTCGATCACCAACGCTCCTGGTCCCGACGCCTATCCGATCTCCAGCCTGACCTGGCTGCTGGTATACGAGAAGCAGAAGGACACTGAAAAGGGTAAGAAGCTCGTCCAGTTTCTCACTTGGATGATACACGATGGCCAGCAACGCGCACCGGCTCTCCACTACGCGCCGTTGCCAAAGGAAGTTGTCGCCAAGGAAGAGCGAGCGATCCGCCGTGTGACCGCAGCCGACGGCAAGCCGCTCCAATGAGGTGTTCGTGCTTGTGGTTCGTGTTCCACCTCATCGAGCACGAACCACGAGCACGGATTCGCGTGTAACACTCCTGTAACAATCGGCTGCTATTGTCAGCCGCGACCATGGCAAATCCCTCAGATAGTCCCAGCGTGCAATTGGGCTGGCCACTGGCCTCGACACTGACGCCGCGGCTACGGCGGCGCTTGAACGTCGGCGACTCTCTGTTTCGCGGCCTGACCGCGTCGTTCGCCTGGTTTCTGATCGCCATCGGCGGCGCGATCGTGGCCGTACTGGTCTACGAGTCTAGCGAGTCCATCCAAACTTTCGGATGGGGGTTTCTCGTCAATTCGAAATGGGATCCCGTCTTCAAGGAATTCGGCGCGCTGCCGTTCATCTATGGCACGATCGTCTCGTCGTTTCTGGCGCTCCTCCAAGCGGTGCCGCTGAGCATCGGTACCGCACTGTTCCTCAGTGAAATGTCGCCCAACTGGCTGCGCGGACCGGTGTCGTTCTTGGTCGAATTGCTAGCGACGATCCCGAGCGTGGTCTACGGCCTGTGGGGCATATTCGTGCTCGTCCCCTGGGTCCGGACCTATGTCGCGCCAGCGCTGTCGACGACGCTCGGCTTCCTCCCGTTCTTTCAGGGTCCCAACTACGGAGTCGGCATGCTGACGGCGTCGATCATCCTGGCGGTGATGGTGATCCCATACATCACCTCGGTGGCGCAGGAAGTCTTCAAGGCGGTCCCGTTGCCGCAGCGCGAGGCGGCGCTGGCGTTGGGCGCAACTAAGTGGGAGATGGTGCGCCTCGCGGTGCTGCCCTACGGGCGCACGGGGCTGATCGGCGCCATCATGCTTGGACTCGGGCGTGCTCTGGGCGAAACCATGGCGGTCACGATGGTGATCGGCAACCGCGCCGATGTTTCCCTCTCGCTGTTCGCGCCCGGTAGTACCATGGCCAGCGTCATCGCCAATGAGTTCAGCGAGGCGGCGTACGAGTTGTATGTCCAGGCGCTGATCGAAATCGGCCTCGTGCTGCTGTTTGTGACCGTGGTCGTCAACATCTGCGCACGCCTGTTGGTCTGGAGCGTTGCCGGCCCCAATGCGGGGACGCGGGGGGCGTAGGATGCGTTACCGGCGGCGTCGCCTGATCAACTTGGCCGCCCAAGCTCTCGCCGTGGTCTGCACCGTCGCCGTGCTGATTCCACTGCTGCTGATCTTCGGTTACTTGCTGACGAAGGGTGTCACGTCGCTCAATCTCGACTTCTTCACCCAGCTTCCCAAGCCTGTTGGGGAAACTGGCGGGGGTATGGCCAACGCCATCGTCGGAACGATGGTGCTCATCGGACTGGCCAGCGCGCTCGGCATCCCTGTGGGTGTCCTCACTGGCGTATACCTCGCGGAGTTCGGTTATGGCCGCTTCGGCTGGGCGGTCCGGTTTTGCGCCGATGTCCTCAATGGCGTCCCGTCGATCGTGATCGGCATCTTCGCGTACACGTTGATTGTCCTCCCGACCAAGACGTTCTCGGCATACGCCGGCGGGTTCGCCTTGGCGGTGATCATGTTGCCGATCATCGCCCGCACCACCGAAGAGATGTTGCGCCTGGTGCCGACCTCCTTGCGAGAAGCCTCGCTCGCGCTGGGCATCCCGTCATGGCGCACGACAGTGTCGGTGGTTCTGCGGACCGCGCGAGGCGGCATCGTCACCGGCATCATGCTGGCCGTCGCTCGCGTCGCCGGAGAGACCGCCCCACTCCTGTTTACCGCCTTCGGCAACCAGTTCTGGCACCAAGGACTGAGTGGACCGATCTCTTCGCTTCCGGTGCAGATCTTCACCTACGCAATCTCGCCGTTCGACGACTGGCACCGGCAAGCGTGGGCCGGCGCACTGGTCCTGCTGAGTCTCATTCTACTCACCAGCCTGTCGGTGCGCTTCTTCACCCGCGGGCGCTTCGGGGCGGTGCGCTAGCAGTATGGCCAACAAACTCGAAGTCGCCAACCTCAATGCATGGTTTGGCAGTCACCAAGCGTTGCACGACGTCAGCCTGAGTATTCCCGACAGCGCGGTGACCGCGGTCATCGGCCCGTCCGGGTGCGGCAAGTCGACCTTCATTCGCTGCCTCAACCGGATGCACGAGGTCGTGCCGGGCGCGCGCGTCACCGGCAGCGTGCGGCTCGATGCTGAGGACATTTACGCGAGTGGGGTCGATCCGGTGCAGGTGCGCGCCAAGATCGGCATGGTGTTCCAGCGCCCCAATCCGTTCCCGACGATGTCGATCTTCGACAACGTCACCGCCGGTCTCCGTCTCAACGGCGGCCGCCGTTCCCGGCGCGAGTTGGCCGCAATCGTCGAGCACAGCTTGCGACAGGCAGCTCTGTGGGACGAAGTGAAGGATTCGCTCGACGCCTCCGGTATCAGCATCTCCGGCGGGCAACAGCAGCGCTTGTGCATCGCGCGCGCGCTCGCGGTGGAGCCCGAGGTCATCTTGATGGACGAGCCGTGCTCGGCGCTCGACCCGATCGCCACCACCAAGATCGAAACGTTGATTCACGAACTGAGAGAGCGGTACACCATCGTCATCGTCACTCACAGCATGCAGCAAGCGGCGCGCGTATCGAACTTTACGGCTTTCCTGTATTTGGGTTCCCTTATAGAATTTGGCCCAACGGAGAAACTCTTCACTACGCCAGAGAAGAAAGAGACCGAGGACTACATCACCGGTCGCTTCGGCTGAGAAGGAGACCCCTGTGGAGGCACGCCAACATAGCGACCCACAATATGAGGCGGAGCTCAACGAGCTCCATCTCAAGATTCTCGCCATGGGCGGCATGGTGGAGAAGCAGATCGCCAATGCCATCGCCGCGCTCGTCAATCGCGACGACGAACAGGCCCGCACGACGATCGAAGCCGATCACACCGTCAACCGCTTGGATGTCGAGATCGACGACCTCTGCATCCGCTTGCTGGCGTTGCATCAGCCGGCGGCCCGCGATCTGCGCCTCATCACCACCGGGCTCAAGATCACCACCGATCTCGAACGCATCGGCGACATGGCGGTCAACATCTGCGAGCGCACCGTCGAGCTGAATCAGGAAGCGCAGCTCAAACCACTCATCGACATCCCGCGCATGGCGGCGATCGCCGGCACCATGCTGCGCGAGAGTCTCGACGCGTTCGTGCGCGAAGACGTCGACCTTGCCCTCAAAGTCTGCCGCGAGGACGATGTGATCGACTTGCTGACCGAACAGCTCTTCCGCGAGCTGAGTTCGTTCATGGTTGAATCGCCGCAGACGATCACTCGCGCCATCCGCTTGCTCTTCATCGCCAAGTATCTCGAACGCATCGCCGATCACGCCACCAACATCGCCGAGATGGTGGTGTTCATGGTCAAAGGCAAGAGCATCCGCCACCTCGATCAGGTGCCGCCATCCGTATGACGTCGGCGAATGGCATTCTCGCTCTCAGCGGAGACAAGAAGGTGCTTCTTGTCGTCGAAGACGAGCCCGACATTGCCGAGCTGATCCGCTTCAATCTCGAGCAGGAAGGCTTTGCGGTCTCGCTCGCGGACGACGGCGAGAAAGGTCTCGACGCCATCCGCAAGCTGCGGCCCGCGCTTGTCATTCTCGATCTGATGCTCCCCGGCATCGCGGGTCTGGAAGTGTGCCGGCGGTTGCGCAACGATGAAGCGACGGCGCGGCTGCCGATCGTCATCTTGACGGCCCGCGCCGCCGAATCCGACCGGATCGTTGGGCTCGAGATGGGCGCCGACGACTACGTCACCAAGCCGTTCAGTCCGCGCGAGTTGGTGGCACGTGTGCGCGCCGTGCTGCGGCGCTCCTACGGCGCCGACATGCAGCGACCGCACGAAGTGTACGAGCGCGGTCGGCTGCGCATCGATTTCGACACCTACGAGGTCGTGCTCGACGGCAAGAAGATCGACCTCTCCTTGCGCGAGTTCGAGCTGCTCCGCTTCTTTGTGCGCTCGCCCAATCGCGTGTTCGACCGGCTGCAGATTCTCGATCTGGTCTGGGGCCAAGACACCTACGTGGAGCCGCGCACAGTCGACGTCCATGTCCGTCGCCTGCGCGCGCGCATCGAGCGCGACGACGCCAACCCCGAGCTCATCGTCACCGTGCGCGGCGTCGGCTACAAGTTTGATGAACGTCCGCTCACACCGTAGCTTGCTGGCGCGGCTACTGGCACCGTATCTCGTCGCCTTGCTGGCGGTCGCCGTGAGCTTGTACGCATACGGCGATCGCGTGATCGAACGGCTGTATCTCGAGACGCTCGCCGCCGGAGTCGCCCGCGAGGCCCAACTCGCCGGCGAGCTGCTGCCGTGGAATCTACGCGGCGAAGCGATGGATCGGCGGTGTGCGGCGGTCGCCGCGAAGGCCAAGGCACGGGTGACGATCATTGCACCCGATGGCACCGTCCTCGGCGACTCCGAAGCGCCGTCGGCGACGTTGGAGAATCATCACGACCGCCCCGAAATCCGCGCCGCCCTTGCCGACGGCGATGGCCAAGCGGTGCGCCTGAGCGCGAGCGTCAATCAGCCGCTCTTCTATCGCGCCTGGCGACAGACTCGACAGGATCGAGACGACGCGCCGACCAGTGAACAGCGGATCGTTCGCCTGAGCGTGCCGCTTGCCACCATCGATGATGCGCACCATCGTATTCGCGCCGCCATTTGGGGCAGTGTTGCGGTTGCCGCCTTCGCTGCGCTGTCGCTGACGCTCATGGCATCACGGCGGCTCTCAGCCCGCGTCGGACGGCTCACCGAGTTCTCGACCGCCGTGGCCGCTGGGGAGGCCGCACCGCCTTTGCGCCCCGAGGCCGACGACATCATCGGCCGGCTGGAGGCCAATCTGCTCGCCATGGCCAACAGCCTGCGCGCCCAGTTGCACGGGGCACGCGCCGAGCAAGCCAAGTTGGCGGCAGTGCTCAGCGGGATGGTCGAAGGCGTACTGGTCATCGATCGCGGCGGCATCATCCAACTCGCCAATCAGCGCGCGGAGCAGATCTTTGCCAACCACACGTTGCTCGGTCAACACCTCATCAGCGTCTCACGCGATCCGGATCTTCACGAGCTGGCCCGCGCAACCATGGCTGGCCCGGCAGACCAGCACTTGACCCGCGAAATCGCGTTGAACGGGGCGCGGGAGGAATATCTCCAGGTCACGGCCACGCCGATCGTCACGGCGGACGGCGTATCGGACTTGTTCATTCTCGTGTTCCACGACGTCACGGAGATGAAAAAATTAGAATCCACGCGGCGCGACTTCGTCGCCAACGTCTCGCACGAGCTGCGCACGCCGCTGACGGCGATTCGCGGATACGCGGAGACATTGCAAGCGGGCGCGATCGACAACCCCGAGCTCGCCCGTAAGTTCGTCGCCGTGATCGAGCGCCACTCCGAGCGACTGAGTCGACTCACCGACGACCTGCTCACGCTCTCCGATCTCGAGCTGGGCCGCACCGAGTTGCAACGCCTGGCGATGCCGCTGGCACCAACCGTCGCGGCCGCGATCGATGCGGTGGCGAAGAAAGCCGCCGACGGCAAGGTTGAACTGCGCAGCGATGTCGCCCCCGATCTACCGTTGGTTTCCGCCGACCCGGATCGCATCGAGCAAGTGCTGGTCAATCTCATCGACAACGCGGTCAAGTACACCCTCGCCGGAGACAGTGTCACCGTCAGTGCGTACCCCGTTGCCGATTCGCGGACGGTGGAGATCTGCGTGCGCGACGCCGGCGTGGGCATTCCGTCACGGGACTTGCCACGCCTCACCGAGCGCTTCTATCGCGTCGACAAAGCCCGCTCGCGCGAGCTCGGCGGCACCGGTCTCGGTCTGGCCATCGTCAAGCACATCGTCCAAGCCCACGGTGGCACCCTGCGTATCGAGAGCGAGCTGGGCGTTGGGACGTCCGTGTTCATCGCGCTACCAGTGGCCGAGGATGGCGACGGTTCGAGTTGTTGATCGGATGAGATCATCACAAAGACACGAAGACCACGAAGAATGCCGCGAAGGAAGGTTTGACAGGTTCTCGCTGTGCCTACCGTCAGTGAAATGCGGCACGCCGCCGGAGGACACTTGCAATGTCCGTCCTTCGTGGTATTGGCGAGTTCGGGTCGCCTTCCCGACCATGACCCGACGCGAAGGACCGCCGTCGGGACGACAAATGTCGAGGGATCGCCAGATCGGAGTGATCAAACACATTTCAAAAAGGGGAGGACGATATGTCTCAAACCAAGGGGCGCGCGAAGCGGAGTGAGAAAGGATTGCTGACCCCGGACAATTGCGTGGTGGCGATTATCGATCTGCAACCCCAGATGCTTTTTGGCGTCGCCAATTTCGATCGTCAAGCGATCATCAACAACAACCTGGTGCTGACGAAGGCCGCACGGGTATTCGACGTCCCCGTCGTGCTCAGCACGGTTGAAACCAAGAGTTTCAGCGGAAACATGTGGCCGCAGATTCAAGCCGTGTTTCCGAAACGGGTGCCGATCGAGCGGTCGACGATGAACTCGTGGGACGACAAGAACTTCGTTGGCGCCATCGAGAAGAGCGGTCGGAAGAAGATCGTGTTGGCTGGACTGTGGACGGAGACCTGTGTCGCGCTGCCCACCGTGCAGGCCATTCACGACGGCTACGAGGTCTACGTCGTCGAAGACTGCTGCGGGGATGTTAGCCAGCTCGCGCACGACAACGCGATGAAGCGCGTGATCCAAGCGGGCGCGAAGCCGGTCACCGCGCTGTCGGTGATGCTCGAGTGGCAACGCGATTGGGCGGCGCGCGACACCTACGACGCGGTCATGGACATCGTGAAGAGCCATTGTGGCGCGTACGGCATCGGCGTGGAGTACGCCTACACGATGGTGCATGGAGCCCCGGCTACGGCGTTCCCCGAGTACGTCGTCCCGGCGGTCGTTGCCCCGCACAAGTAACGATCCCGGAAGTACGGCCCCAGCTTTGGCAGAGCCGCACGGCCGACAGTGGAGCCCAGGATGCAACCCGACACCATCCTTCACAACGCCCAGATCGCCACCAATGGTGTTCCCTCGTTCGTCGAGGCGGTCGCGATCACAGATGGGAAGATCAGCGGGATCGGCACCAATGACGAGATTCTGCGACTCCGCGGGCCGGCAGCGACTGTGATCGATGCCAAGCGGCGGACGGTCATCCCCGGCCTCAACGATTCGCACATGCACCCGATCCGCGGTGGCCTCAACTACAACATGGAGCTGCGCTGGGACGGTGTGCCTTCCCTCGCGGACGCCCTGCGCATGCTCAAGGAGCAAGCGGCGCGAACGCCGCCGCCGCAGTGGGTCCGAGTCATCGGCGGGTGGACGGAGTTTCAGTTCGCCGAGCGCCGCATGCCAACTTTAGACGAGATCAACGCCGCCGCGCCTGAGACGCCGGTCTTCGTGTTGCACTTGTACGATCGCGCGTTCCTCAACGGCGCGGCGTTGCGCGCTGTCGGCTACAGCAAAGATACGCCGGAGCCGCCGGGCGGCGAAATTCAGCGCGACAAACATGGCAACCCAACAGGGCTGCTCGTCGCACGCCCGAACGCGATGATTCTTTATTCCACGCTGTTCAAGGGGCCGAAGCTGTCGCGCCCAGACCAGATGAACTCGTCGCGCCAGTTCATGCGCGAACTCAACCGGTTCGGGGTGACGAGCGTCATCGACGCGGGCGGCGGCTTTCAGAACTATCCCGACGACTACGGCGTCATCAACGAACTGCACACGCGCGGCGAGCTGACCGTCCGCTTCGCGTACAATCTGTTCACCCAGAAGCCCCAGCAGGAACTCGGCGACTTCCAGCGATGGACGCAGATGACGCGGCCTGGCGACGGCGACGACTTCTATCGGATGAACGGCGCGGGCGAGATGCTGGTCTTCTCGGCGGCGGATTTCGAGGACTTTCTTGAACCCAGACCCGACATGCAACCGGTGATGGAAGACGAGCTGAGTGCGGTGATCCAGCATCTCGTCGAACACCGCTGGCCGTTCCGCCTGCACGCGACTTACGACGAGACCATCACGCGCGTCTTGAATGTCTATGAAGCCGTGAATCGTGAGGTTCCCTTCGCGGGGCTCCACTGGTTTTTCGATCACTGCGAAACCATCTCCGATCGCAACATCGAACGGATCACCGCACTCGGTGGCGGCATCGCCGTACAGAACCGCATGGCGTTTCAGGGCGAATACTTCGTTGAGCGCTATGGCAAACAGCAGGCGACGCGCACGCCGCCGATCAGGCGAATGCTGGAACTGGGCGTTCCCGTCGGTGCAGGTACTGATGCAACGCGCGTCTCGAGTTACAACCCGTTCGTCTCGCTCTATTGGCTCGTGACCGGAAACACGGTTGGAGGGCTCAACCTCTATCCCGAAACCAATCGCCTCGACCGCATGGAAGCGCTCCGTCTCTACACCGTTGGAAGCAGTTGGTTCTCTTCCGAGGAGAAAAAGAAAG
>JBGOUW010000444.1:0-4282 GCA_041477755.1 Binatia bacterium | reverse complement strand
GTGTCACCGTACAGCAAGAAGTGATTCGACGCACCGAACGGCTGCTCCCACAGCCGGTCGAAGCGCCCACTGCCATGGAAGCGGAAGCCGGCCACACGCGCGTTGCCGCTGTCGTAGACCACCGCGATGTTTCGTGTCGGATCAAACACGGGCGGATTGGTGATCGTGCCGTGCGCGGCGTCAAACGGGGTGAAGACGTCAACGTCGCGGCAATCCTTCGCGCTCACGCGGACGAGATGGAGCGGACCGGTCGCTACGCCGACATCACGCATGGTGTAGGCGTAGCGATGATCGCCGTTGTCCATGAACCACACGTGATCACCTGCGATCACCGGATCCCAGCCGTACGATTGCTCGCCGTCGGGGAAGGTTCGATAGCGAAACGACCATCCCAGATCGCGCGTCAGCCGTCCGGCTTCGTAGCGATAACGGAAGATCGTGTGGTCGCCGACGACGTACACGTACTCGCCAGCCTCCGACACATCGGCAGAGATGCGGGCGATCGAGCCCTCCGGCACCTCGACTTCGGGGCCGACGGGTTCCAGCCGCTCCGGTTCGAGAACGGAGAAGAACGAGCGGCTCGAACCATCGCGCACCAAGTTCTTCATCACCAAGTTGCCATCGGACAGCGCGAGCAAACTGTTATAGGGCTGGGCCCGCGGTAGCTCGCGACTGGCCAACAACGAGCAATCGGCAGCGAGCTTGTGACAGTAGCGTCCGTACGTGAGGTAAAGATGTCCGTTCGCGTGCGCCAGGATGCCGCCGGGCCAGAACGGACCGCCCGGCAGGTCGGGCGAGCGCGCCAGCGGTGCGAGCGTGATCGGATCGATGCGCTCGACCCAGCTCGTGCTGTCCGCGATCGGCGCGGAGTTACCCTGCACGAACACTTCGCCTGGGGCGCGCAAAACGGGCATGGTCGCCATCACACTCTCGCGCGTCGTCACGCGCAGCGCTTCGCCCGGCTGGATCGCCAGCCCGGCCGCGCGCGGATTCAGCCGACGCTGCGGCCCGCCATCCTCAGCCGGCCACGGACTCGGGTACAGGGCAAACATGCCTCGCCCATACTGTGTTTGCACTGGCAATGCAAAATGATTATGGTGCCGCGCATGCCCAGCACCGCTGCGGTTCGAGATGCGCGGACTGATGGTCGCTTGGCGCGCAGCGCCGGTACGCGGGCGGCCGTGGTCGACGCGCTGCTCGCGCTGTTGCATGAAGGTGAGTTACGGCCGACTGCGCCGCGCATCGCCGAACGCGCGGGTATCTCGCTCCGCTCGGTGTTCCAACATTTCCCCGATATGGAAGCGATCTACGCAGCGGTGGCGGAGCGGCAGACCGAACGCATCCACGCGCTGACCAGTCCGATTCCGCCGACCGCATCGCGAGCGGAACGGATCGGGCAGTTCGTCGCCCAGCGCGTACGGATGTTCGAAATGATCGCGCCGGTGCGGCGGGTGGCGGTGCTGATGGAACCATTCTCGCCCGCGATCGCGTCGAACCTGCGGCGCATGCGCCTGCTCGGCCGCACCGAGGTGGAGCGGGTCTTCGCCATCGAGTTGGCCGCGCATCGTCAACGCGAACGGCGCGAATTGGTCGCCGCCCTTGACGTCGCCAGCAGTTGGGCGACGTGGGACCCGTTGCGGCGGCATCAAAGTCTGACTGTCGAACAGGCGCGACACGTCGTGACCCGCCTTCTCACCGCCCTGCTAAGCCATAGCGACTGATCAAGGAGAGCGAGATGGAAACTGTGCGCACGCCGGATGAACGCTTCGTCAACCTGCCCGGCTATTCGTTTGCACCACATTACGCCGAGGTCGATGGCCTGCGCATCCACTACGTCGACGAGGGTCCACGGGCGGCGGCGCCGGTGCTGCTGCTGCACGGCGAGCCGTCGTGGTCGTTCCTCTACCGCAAGATGATTCCGATCATCACCGCCGCGGGTCATCGAGCGATCGCGCCAGACCTCGTCGGCTTCGGCCGCTCGGACAAGCCGGTGCGTCGTGAGGATTACACCTATCAACGACACGTCGATTGGATGCGCGGCCTGATCGAGAAATTGGATCTGCGCAACATCACGCTGGTGTGTCAGGACTGGGGAGGGCTGATCGGCTTACGCTTGGCGGCCGAACATGAAAATCGTTTCGCGCGCGTCGTCGCCGCGAACACCTTTCTGCCGACCGGCGACACGCCGCTCGGCGATGCGTTCCTCGCCTGGCGGAAGTTCTCGCAAGAGACGCCGGAGTTTCCGGTCGGCATGATCGTTCGCGGCGGCTGCGCAACCGAACTGCCGCCCGCGGTGATCGCCGCTTACGACGCACCCTTCCCCGACGATCGCTACAAAGCCGGCGCGCGCCAGTTTCCCGTGCTGGTGCCGATCGCGCCCGACGACCCCGCCGCCGTTTCCAATCGCAAAGCGTGGGAAGTGCTGCGCCGCTGGCAGAAGCCATTCCTCACCGCCTTCAGCGATTCCGATCCAGTCACCGGCGGCGCCGATCGCTTGCTGCAAGACGCAATCCCAGGCACCAAGGGGCAGCCCCACACCACCATCGTCGGCGGCGGACATTTTCTGCAGGAAGACAAGGGCGAAGAGTTGGCGCGCGTCGTCGTCGACTTCATCCGCCGCACCTAGGGAGGAGCGCCATGGCGAACACTCACCGCATCTATGGCAACGATCTGTCGCCGTACTCGGTCAAGGTCCGCTCGTACTTCCGGTACAAGCAGATCCCGCACGAGTGGACTCTCCGCAATAGCACCAACGAGACCGAGTTCCGCCAGTACGCCAAGTTGCCGTTGATTCCGCTGGTGGTCACGCCCGACGGGCAAGGGGTGCAGGACTCGACGCCGATCATCGAGCACTTCGAAATGCTCTTTCCGCTGCCGTCGATTCACCCCAGCGACTCGGCGCTCGCGTTCATCTCCGCGTTGATCGAGGAATACGGCGACGAGTGGGGGAACAAGTCGATGTTTCACTACCGCTGGTGGTACGAGCCCGATCAGCAATCGAGCGGTGAACGCATTGCCCGCAGCATGATGCCGGGGATCAGCAACGACGACTTGCCCGGCGCCATCGAAATGGTGAAGGGTCGCATGATTCCGCGGTTGAAGTTTGTCGGCTCGAGCGCGGAAACCAAGGACATCATCGAAGGCTCGTTCAAGCGCCAGCTCGCGATCCTCAACGCACATTTGGCGCAGCGGAAGTATCTCTTCGGTGGGCGGCCGGCGTTTGGCGACTTCGGTTTGTATGCGCAACTCTACGAGTGCTCCACCGATCCCACGCCCGGCGCCATCATTCGCGCGACCGCGGGCAACGTCTTGGCTTGGATCAATCGTATGCTCGATCCGAAAAACGAAGGTGAGTTCGAGTTCTGGCCCACACTCAAGTCCACATTGATGCCGCTGCTGAAGGAAGAAATCGGCGCCATCTTCTTCCCCTGGACCCAGGCCAACGCCAAAGCGATCGCCGCAGGCGAGAAGGAATTCTCGATGACGCTGGCGGGCACGCCATACGCGCAGGAAGCGCAGAAGTACCACGCCAAGTCGCTCGCCGCGCTGCGCGCGCGCTACGCGACTGTGCAAGACAAGTCGGCGCTCGATCCGATTCTGAAAGAAGCGAACTGCTACCAGGCGCTGTCAGTCCGACCCTGACCTGACTAAGCCCTTGCACAAAAAAGGTCCTCGATACAATCGCTCCGCTCACTACTCGGGCAAGCGGGTATTGAAATGGTGCGAGAAGAAAACCGTTCCCATGAGTTATCTGGACGCCCGGCCACTGGCCAACCGAGTGCGTGGCCATCGTGCCGCAGCCCCTCACCCGCTCATGAGGCTATGCGACCGACCGCGCAGGTGCCTCATCGTGACGTGGTGTCCCGCTATTTCGTACTCTTCGTCATCAAACATCCCGTGCTCGGAACACTCGCCCCTTGGGAACCGACGCACGGACAGCACTTTGCGCGTCGCTGGATCACGGCGTACCATCTCCCCAACTTTGACGTTGTTGAGGTTGGAACCGCATCTTGGGCACTTCAGTATCAACATTTTGCGTGAAACCTCCCATGCCGAAGTATGCGTCTTCTGATTTGTGGTCAACCTGTTTACAGCGTTGATAATGTGCATAAAGCGGGCAAGTCTCCGCCGATACACGAAAGCCGCCGCGGCCGAGGGCGCGAGAAAAGCCTTGACCTACTTTTTTCAGGCTCTAGAAAACGCAGGCTCGTGTAACGAGAGGGGGAAGCAAGCTATGGGAGACAAGATCACCGCCACGCTTCTGGCCCTTGTGCTGTCCCTG
>JBGOUW010000589.1:0-3041 GCA_041477755.1 Binatia bacterium | reverse complement strand
GCCCGTTGAACAACCACACATGCTTCGAGACGCGCCTGTCGGCGCTCCTCAGCATGAGCGGTTCTCCCCTTCTGCCACAACACTTTTCCGCTCGCCCTGAGGAGGCGCGCAGCGCCGTCTCGAAGGGCGCCGCACCTCTTCAACAGGCTACTAGGCGTCATCCGCAGGCATTTGGCGATCAAGCGGCGAGTCGTGTCGAATTCCGCATCGGCGTTCATCCGCGTGCATCGGCGGTTTCCTCTCCTTTTTCGGATTGAGGTTGGCTTCGTCATGCTCAGCGACGCGCAAATCGAACGCTACAGCCGCCAAGTGATCTTGCCGGAGGTCGGCGCCGCCGGACAGCAACGCTTACTCGATGGCGGGGTGGCATTGGTGCGCTCGGCAGCGAGCGATGCGGCGCTGCTGTATCTCGCGGCCAGCGGCGTCGGCCGCATCGGTCTCATAGAAGGCTCGCACCCGAGGAACGCGCTCACTGCCCTCGCGGTGAATCGCGACACGACAATCGAAGCGCTCACACTCGACCAGGTGCACGCGAATACGCTGAACACCTACGCGCTGATGATCGACGCGAGCGATAGCGAGGCGCACCACCAGCGACTCAACCGCATCTGCGTGGCGCTCGGCATTCCACTTCTGGTCGGGACGGTGCGCGGATCGATGGCGATGCTGGCCATGCTGGTTGGACCTGCGACGAACGCGCCGTGCTACGCGTGTGTCGCGCCGCAGCTCGACCCCGGCGATCGTGGCGAGTCAGTGCTCGACCCCGCCACAACCGTCCTGCTCGGTTCGTTGCTCGCAACCGAGGCCCTCAAGTGCTTGCTCAACGTGGGATCATCGCTGAGTGGCCAACGGCTCACCTACGATTCGGCTGGCGCGACATTCGAGTATACGCCGCTGGCGCGGCGACCGGGCTGCCCCGTGTGCGGTGACGCGTGACCGCGGTGAATCCCGGCCACCTCAAGGTGGAGCTGGCGCTTGGCGGTGTCGCCATCGATGCCAGCGTGCGGACGCGGCCCGAGCTGTTGCCGGCGCTGCGTGATGCACGGCACGTACTCGAACTGCTCTTGCCCGAAGACGTCGTCGTCGATGCGCCGCTCGCGAACGGCCGCGTCGTCCCGGATCTCCCCGCTCCGCATCGGCTCGCGTATGAAGGCGAGCACGCGTTCCTGCAGCGCGAGCCGGCCATCCGTATCGAAGTCCGGGTCATTCCGCCGCCGCAGTTCTACCACGCCAACACGCCGCGCGGCGTTCCCATGCGGCGCATCGGCAGTGTCTTCGGCAGCTTCATCGCACTCAATCCACTGACGCCCGAATCCGACGGGCCATGCACACTCTGCAGCGGGCGGCCAACCGAGTACAACAGCAGCGAGCCGCATCCGATTGTCGACGTGGTCGACACCGTCCGCGCGGCATTCGCGGAAGGCGCGGTCGAGTTCGTCCTTTTCAACGCCAGCGCCACGGAAGCAGAAGACGGTGGCATTGCGGCGTTGGAACCGTACATTCGCGCCGTGAAGCGGAACTTCGACACCTTCGTCGCCGTGCAGATGCACCCGCCGCGAAACAACCGCTGGGTCGACCGCACCTACGCGATGGGCGTGGACGCGCTCACCTACAGCGTGGAAGTACACGACGCCGACATCCTCGCGCGTTGCTATCCGGGCCGGGTGGCCATCATCGGCCGCGAACGCTACTACGAGGCACTGGCGCACGCGGCGAGCATTTTCCCGAGTGGTACGGTGTGGAGCGAGTTCACCGTCGGCATCGAACCGGCCGAGTCGACCATGCGCGGCATCGACACGCTGGTGCAAGCGGGCGTACTGCCGGTCGTGTCGCTCGCGCCGCCGCGGCACGGCTTGGCACTCGGAGATGCTGCGGCGCAGCGCGCCGAAGAGGTTGCGCCAATGTTGGCGCATCTGTTTCAGGCGACGCGGCAATCGAAGATCAACATGGGCTGGGTGCGCGAGCTCAGCTTTGGCATCACGCCGCTCGAAGCGCGCTTCTTCGCCGGTGAAGAAGCCCGCTTGAGCGTCGCGCAGCAATTCTACCGCTCGCGCTTGGGCGGCATGGCGGCGCGCAATCTCGCGCGACTGCGGCGGCGGCTGCGCGTGCGCACGGTGAGCGACTCGTTCGATTCGTCGCGGCTGTGAGCTGACGATCGGCCCGTAGCTCCAAACAGACCAATGGCTGCCGACACCGAAGTCGTCATCGATACGCGCCGGCTGTGGGTCATCCTGCTCAGTCGCGGGCGCAAGACGTACCTTCTCGCCGCCGGCGCGTTGCTGTACTGGGCGCTGGCCGCGATGCCGCAACCCAGCGGACTCAGCCACGAAGGTCAGAAGGCGATCGCGGCCTTTGGCCTATGCGTGTTCTACTGGGTCTTCAACGTCCTGCCGCTGATGATCACCAGTCTGCTCGCGATCATCCTGCTGCCGCTCACCGGCGTCATGCGCAGCGGCCAGGCGTACGCGCTGTTCGGCAATGAAGCGGTGTTCTTCATTCTCGGCGCGTTCATCCTCGCGGCGTGCTTCATGAAGTCGGGGCTCAGTACGCGCATCGCCCTCACCATTCTCCACCGGTTTGGCAGCACACCCCGCAAGCTGCTGCTGACCGTCTATCTGCTTAACTCGATCATGGCGTTCTTCATGTCGGAGCACGCGGTGGCGGCGATGAACTTTCCGATCGTCGCCGAGATGGTCGCGGTACTCGGCTTGCAGCGCCTGCGCAGCAACTACGCGCGCGCGCTGTTTCTGGCGATGGCGTGGGGGACGAGCATCGGCGGTATCGCGACCTTGCTCGGCGGCGCACGCGCACCGTTAGCACTCGGCATTTTGCGCGAGGCGACGGGACAGTCATACAGCTTTCTCGAATGGACCCTGCTGGCGCTGCCGCTGGTCGTGGTCCTGATGGTGGCGGGCTACTGGATCATCCTGTGGTTCTTCCCGATCGAGATCGACAGCATCGAAGGCGTCGAGCAACTCTTGACCGAGCGCTGGCTCAAGCTCGGCCGCGTCACGTTCGAAGAGCGCGCCATCGGCACGGTG
>JBGOUW010000065.1:0-13851 GCA_041477755.1 Binatia bacterium | reverse complement strand
GGACAGCGCTGATCGAACGCGGCGTACTCGTCGTCGTTGAGCCGGACCAACACCCCCGGGATCGTGGTTCCGGGCAGGGTGAAGTTCACGGCGGTTCCCGGCGGCACGTCCGCGGCGATGCGAAACGGGGCGATCGTGACACCGGCCGACACCCGACGCTGCGCCCACCACTCGCCGCACACTGCGGCGACAGCGCTGACGACCGCTGTCCACAAGAACGCGCGCCGCCCTATGGCATCGCTCTTGGGCTTCATACGATGGCCTCCTCGAGACATTGCTCCGCCACCGAGCGCACGACTTCCGCGTTCTCGGTCACACGAATCTGCTTGTGATGCGCCGGCACCATGTAGCTGATCTTGGTGCGCACCACTTCGTCGCCGAATTGGAACACGTTACGCGGTTGCGCCTGCCGGCGGTCTTCGACCTCGGCGCGTGTTCCGTAGAACAGGGCGCCTGACGGGCACACCGTGGCGCACATCGGTTTGAGATCCTGCGAGGTGCGGTCGTAGCACAAGTCGCATTTCATCATGAGGTCGAGTCGCGCGTCATACTTCGGCACGCCGAACGGGCAGGCGAGCACGCAGTTCGAGCAACCGATGCAGCGCTCGGTCATCGCCGTGTGCACGACACCGTCGGGGCCTTTGCTAATCGCATCGGCGGGGCACACCGCGGCGCAGGCGGGCTCGTCGCAGTGCATGCACACGGTCGGCGCAGTTTGCACCGTGGCGGTCCGTGCGAGATCGTCGAGGTGAATCATCGAGGTGCCACCATGCCCCGGACACTCGCTGCAGGCCTCCACGCACGCACGGCAGCCGATGCAGCGCTGCGGATCGATGAACAGTTCGCCGGTCATGCGAGCGCCCGCTCGACGCGCACGGCCGACACTTTGAACTCGGGAATCTTGGCGATCGGATCGTAGGCGCGTTGCGTCAACCGATTCGCCGACTGGTCGCCCGGCCAGTGATACGGAATGAAAACGGTGTCAGAGCGAATAGTGGCGACCACCAACGCGGGCAGGGTGACTTCGCCGCGCCGGCTGATCACATGCACGAGTGCGCCGTCGCGAATACCCAGCTGGTCGGCGAGCCGCGGATGCATCTCGACGTATGGCTGCGGACATTGATCGACCAGTGGACCGATGCGACGCGTCTGCGTTCCCGACAGAAATTGCGACACCACCCGCCCGGTCGTCAGCAGGATCGGATACTCTTCGTCGGTGTCTTCAGCCGGTGGTCGGTACTCGATGGCGTGAAAGCGCGCGCGCCCGTCGGGATGCGCGAACTGCCCGCCTTCGAACAGCCGCGGTGTGCCGGGATGCTCCGCGGTCGGGCAAGGCCAGAACACGCCCATCTGTTGCTCGATCTTTTCGTAGCTGATGCCGAAGTAGTCGGCCTTGCCACCGCGCGACGCGCGACGCAGCTCATCGAAAATCTCACCCGCAGAGTGGAAGTCGAAGTATTGCCCCTTGCCGAGCCGGCGGCCGAGATCGCAGATGATGTGCCAGTCGCGCCGCGCTTCGGCGGGTGGGTTGACGGCTTGCCGGATGCGGATGACGCGACCCTCGGTGCTCGTCACCGTGCCCTCGTCTTCCTCCTGCAACGAACCGGGCAAGATGATGTCGGCGTGCCGCGCCGTCTCCGACATGAAGAAATCGATCACGACGTAGCAGTCGAGCCGCTCCAACGCTTCGCGGGTGAACGCGGAATCGGGGAGCGAGACGATCGGATTGAAGCACAGTGAGAGTAAGCCGCGAATCTCGCGGCGGTGCGCCATCTCGACGATCTCGGGTGCGGTCGCGCCCTTCTGCGGCAGCTCGCGTTCGTCGATGCCCCAGAAGTTGGCGATGTGCTGGCGGTGCTCGGGGTTCTCGATGTCGCGCGCGCCCGGCAGTTGATTGCAGCGTTGCCCGTGCTCGCGCGCGCCTTGGCCGTTGCCTTGCCCGGTGATGGTGGCGTAGCCGCACCCGGGTTTGCCGATCTTGCCGGTCGCGAGCACCAGGTTGATGCACGACAGCACGTTGTCGACGCCCTTGGTGTGATGCTCGATGCCGCGGGCATGCAGCAGCATGGTGCGCGGTGCCTGCGTCCACATCGCCGCCGCTTGCCGAATGCGCGCCGCCGGAACCCCGACGAGCTGCTCTATCGCTTCAGGGCTGTAATCGGCCACCGTGTCGCGCACCGCATCGAAGCCGTCGGTGTGGGCGGCGACGAAGTCGTGGTCGATGCCGCCGAGACGAATCACCGCGTGGAGGATGGCGTTCATCAACGCCGAGTCGCGTCCGGGTTTGACCGGAAGATAGAGATCGGCGGTGCGAGCGATCGGGGTCAGACGCGGATCGATCACGATCAACTTGGCCCCGCGATCACGCGCCCGCCAGATGTAGTCGACCGTAATCGGGCTGCACTCGGAGACGTTGGAGCCAGTAACGAGAATCAGATCGGTGTTGGCGATGTCGGCCCACGGGTTGGCGGCGCGATCGAGGCCAAATGCCTTCAGGTTCGCCGCGCCAGCCGCAACCATGCACAGCCGGCCATTGTAGTCGATGTGGCGCGTGCCGAGCCCGACGCGCGCGAACTTGCCCATCAGGTACGCCTTCTCGTTGGTGAGCGAGGCGCCGGAGAGCACACCGACGCTGTCGCGTCCGTAGTGCGCCTGCAGCCGCTGAAACCGTTCCGCGATTTGGTCGAGCGCCTCATCCCAACTGATGCGCTCGAAACCATGGCCGCTACGCACCAGCGGGTAGCGCAGCCGGTCGGGGTGATTGTTCTGCAGGTAGCGCTTCACGCCCTTCGGGCACAGCTTGCCTTGATTGAACGGAAACTCTTCCCACGGCTCGACGCCGATGACTTGTTCGTTCTTGACCAGCAGCGTGACCCCGCACTGCTGACCGCAGAAGCAGCAATGGGTCTGCACCTTGCGATCGGGCGCCGTGCGCGCAGCGAAACCGCCGGGCGGCTCGTACTGCAGATGCGGGCCGTACTGCTCGATGAGCGTTTCGGCCGATGCGGGAAGGTAACCCATCGCTACGCCGCCTTTTCCAGCGCCAGGCGCCGCGTCATCTGCTGCGGTTGGAAATGCGCGCCGAGCAGCTGCGTGTGAACGCTCGCCAGCTGCTTGCGGCGGCAGGGCGGACACTGTTGCTGGTGGCCGGCGAAGTGAAAACCGTGCGTTGTGAGCAGATCCTCGATCGCGTGCATCTGTGCGGCGGGCGCCATCGCCGCACCGCAGCGCGGGCAACACACCGGCGCAGCGCTGGCGCGGACCAGTTGCGCGCCGAGATGCAGCGGGCGGATGAACAGATGAATCAACTTACCGTAGGGCAGGGCGGCTAGTAGGGCGATCACGGTTGCTTCGTGTGCCAGTGCGGCGAGGCGAAACGTGCGGTGGCCGATGTCACCGGCGACTGGCAACGCGAGACCGCTGAGCGCCACCGCGAGCAGCAGCAACAAGGGCGCGAGATGGAATCCGCCGCCGACGCCGGGATGCCGACGGATGCGCACGCGGGCCGCTAGGAAGTAGCTGGCACCGAGTGTCACCGCGACAGCGGCGAGATCGAGGGCATGAAATATCAGCCAAGCAATCGCGCCGTCGGTGGCGAACTGCGGCGTCGATAACGAAAGCGCTATCGCGCGGTACCCGTGATCGCCCACCGGCTCAAAGTGCAGCCAACCCCACACCAGCGGCAGTGTCACCGCGAAACCGGCAAGCGTGCCCCACGCCAACAACATGTGCGCGAGCCAGCGCAGCCGACCGCGGCGTGCAATGAAGCGCTGCGCAACAAGATCGCGCCCGGCCGCCCGCATCACCGCCGCCAGTTGCCGGGGCTGGCGCAGCGCGCGAACCAGCGCCCATCCGTAGAACGCCGCCGCGCGCCGCTGCCAGAACGCTGCGACTTGATACGCCGTCGCAAAGCATGCGACCACCGTCGCTAGACAGTAGCCGAGTAACGCCGGATCGAAGTAGGTGAGACGGTGCGAGCCGAAGTAGATCGCCGCGACGAGCAGTGCCGTCGCGAGTAGCGCGACCGATTGCGGATTGCGGATTGTCGACTGCGGATTCATTCCGAAAATCCGCAATCCGCAATCATCAATCCGCAATCAACCAGGATGCGGCCTTCCACCACAGTAGCCCGATAGGTTCGCAGCGTCGCAGACTCGCCCAGGCACTGGCCGGTGGCGAGGTCGATCTTCCAGTTGTGGAGCGGGCAGATCACCTTGCCGTCGCCGACTATGCCTTCCGCCAACGGTCCACCGCGATGCGGACACTGATTGTCGGTGGCGAAGACCCGGCCATCGCGCTGGCGGAAGACGGCGATGGTGCGGCCGGCGATCACAAACGCGCGCCCTTGGCCGGGCGCGATCGAATCGAGCGGGCCGATGTCGACGAGCAACGGCGCCGCGTCGTCAGCCGGCGTCCGGACTGTAGGGGCGACGCATGCGTCGCCCAGCGTCGGCAACGAGTCGAACTCGATCGAGGGCGACGCATGTGTCGCCCCTACGAAGGAATCGCAGGGTCCGCGAGTTCCGTTCAGACTCATAGCCGGGACTCCGCTTGCTTGCTCATCACCGGCTGAGGGCCGGCGAACTGCGCTTCGTACGCGGGTTCGGCGGCATCGGTCGCCCAGGGATCTCGATAGGCGGCGACGGCCGCCTCGATCTCGGCGTCGAGATGCGCGCAGATGCCTTGGCTGTCGGTGACCAACACGTCGCGCAGATGGGCAATGCCGAGGCGCTCGACGAAGCCATAGCTACGCTCCATGTACTTCGCGTGTTCGCGGTAGTACTGCATGAAGCGGCCCATGTACTTGAGCACGTCGGCATGCGAGTCGACGGTGCACAGCAGATCGCCCTTGCGCACGGTGCCGCCGGCGGCACCGCCGAGATAAATCTCCCACTTGCCGTTGCCGATCGCGACGGCGCCGAGATCCTTGACGTACGCTTCGGAGCAATTGCGAGGGCAGCCGGCGGTGGCGAGCTTCATCTTGTGCGGCGACTCCACCCCTTGGAAGCGGTGCTCGATCTGTTGCGCCAACGCGATCGCATCGCCGAGTCCGTAGCGGCAGAAGTCGGTACCGACACAGCTCTTACAGGTGCGGAACGCCTTGGTGTACGCGTGCCCGCTCGGTATGCCGAGGTCCTTCCAGATCGCCGGCAGCTGGTCCTTCTTCACTCCGAGCAAGTCGATCCGTTGGCCACCGGTGATCTTGACCATCGGGACGTCGTACTTGTCGGCCACATCGGCGATGCGACGCAGCTCCGCGGCCGAAGTCACCCCGCCGTAAATGCGCGGGATGACGCTGAAGGTGCCGTCGCGTTGAATGTTGGCGTGGACGCGGTCGTTGATGTACCGCGCATCGCGCTCGTCGTCGTACTCATCAGCCCAGAGCGACTTGAGCAAGGACGCCAGGCCGGGCTTGCTCGCGGGATCTTCATTGCCGCCCGCCAACTCGCGAAATACCGCGCTGACGCTGGTGAGCCGACGCGCTCGGATTGCAGCGATTAATTCGGGCTTCGCCAGCGGTACGCCGGGGACGTAGTAGTGTTCGCTCGGGTCGTCGTCCTGCACCTCGCCGCCGTACACTTCGAGGAATTGCTGGATCAGTGGCTTGCAGCTGCCACAGCCCATGCCCGCCTTGGTGCAGGCGCCGACTTTCGACACCGAACGGCATTTGCCGATCTGAATCGCCTCCTTGATCTGACCTTTCGAGACGCCGTTGCAGTTACAGATCTGCGCGTGATCGGGGAGGTCGAAGACTGAAAGGATGGGCGCGCCGCTGGTAGTGCCGAAGAGAAGATCGGCGCGCCGTTCGGGGACGGCCGTGCCGAGACTGAACATCTGCGTCAACACGCCGGCCGTATCGGTCTCGCCCAGCAGCACGGCGCCGACGAGCGTGTTATCACGCACGACGAGTTTCTTGTACACGCCGCGGCTCGGCTCGCGGTAGACGACCACATTGTCGCCCGGCTGCGTGGTACGGACATCGCCCATGGAGGCGAGCTCGACGCCCATGACCTTCAGCTTTGTCGCCAGCTTCGAACCTACGTAGGCGGCCGAGGGATTCACGCCCGTGATCACGTCGGCGATGGTCTTGGCTTGATCCCAGATCGGATCGACGAGGCCATAGATGACGCCGCGGTGTTGCACGCACTCACCGACCGCGACGATGTCAGGGTCATTGGTGCGCAGCTGGTCATCGCAGACGATGCCGCGCTCAACGGTGAGCCCCGAGGTACCGCCAATCTCGGTGATCGGCCGGATGCCGGCGCTGACTACCACCATGTCGGTGTTGAGTGTGCGGCCGTCTTTGAAACGCAGCCCGGCGACCCGTACGTCGCCGAGAATGTGTGTGGTGATGGTTTCGAGCAGAACCTCGACGGCCATCTGCTCCATCGTCGTCTTGAGTACGGCCGCGGCATCGGTATCGAGCTGCGCCATCATGAGTTGGGGCGCGGCTTCGATGACGGTGACCGCAACGCCGTGGGTCAGCAGGCCGCGCGCCGCTTCGAGCCCCAACAGGCCGCCGCCGATCACCACCGCGCGGCGGCACCCCTCGGCGTAGTCAGCGATGCGATCGCAATCGTCGATGGTGCGAAAGAGGAACGTGCCGAGCTTCCCCATGCCGTCCATCGACGGCACGAACGGGCGGGAACCGGTGGCAATGATGACGTGATCGTACGGCACCTCAATGTCAGTGGCGGCAGTGTCGCTGCCATCGGGGTCGTACGGCAGCGCCGACGAATCCATCGGCCGCCCGACGACGACCTTGCGTGCTCGGTCGATGCGCAGTGCCTTGACTCCGGCGTGCAAGGTGATGCCGCGCTCCGCATACCAGGGCAGCGGATTGAGGAAGATCTGCTCCATGGGTTGCGTGCGATTGAGGACGTTCGACAGCAGGATGCGGTTGTAGTTCCCGTACCGCTCGGCCCCGAACATGGTGATGCGAAACTGCACGGCATCGCGTTGTAGGATCTCTTCGACCACGCGCGCGCCGGCCATGCCGTTGCCGATCACCACGAGTCGGCGTTGTGTGATCTCGCTCATCCTCTCCCCCTGACTGCGCTCCCGGTCCTGTCGACTGCGCTGCTGGCATCCGATCTGCTTCTCATGATCATTCGAAATGCCGATCGGGTCGCGCGCACGTTCATTGCTTGAGAAGAAGCAAGCAGAGGTCCAGCATCGGCGCGGGTCGCGTGCCCCAATCCTCAGTGACCCGCGCAGTGGAGGACCGATCAGGCTGATGGGGCGAGCGTGCCTATTGCGCGCTCACCTAGGCAGCGGTGTGCCGCAGAAGCGAGCAACTGCCGCGGTGGATGGGGCATCAGAAGGATGGAGCGTGCCGATCGGTCTGACTTATGAAGGGAGTGCAGCGCAATGGATACGAAGCAACTGCGGACGTTCGCGACGATTGTTGACCTGGCGAGCTTCACCCGCGCGGCGCGACGACTGAACCTGAGCCAGTCCGCGATTAGTCAGCAGATCAGCGCGCTCGAACGGCAAGTCGGCGTGAAGCTGGTGGCGCGTACGGGCGCGGGCGCGCGACCGACCGCGGCCGGCGATATTCTCCTGCACTATGCGCGGCAGATTCTGGCCAAGATCGACGAGGCGGAGCGTGTGCTCGCGGACTACGAGCACGCGGGCGGCGGTGTGTTACGCATCGGTGCCGGCGGCGCCGCATGTCACTACCTGCTGCCGAGCGTGCTCAAGGAGTTTCACGACCGCTTTCCGAAAGTCGAACTGCGCGTGGTGAGCGGACACACCCGGCTGACGCTCGAACGCCTGCACGAAGGCGAGTTGGATGTCGGCGTCCTGACGCTGCCCGTGTCGCAGCCGAAGTTGCGCATTCTCGATCTCGGCCGCGATGAGCTGGTGGCGATCGTGGCGCCGTCGCATCCGTGGGCAGAGCGCAAGCGCATCCAGGCGAGCGAGTTCGCCGGCCAGCCGTTGCTCATCTATGAGCGACGCAGCCAGACGTTTGCGCTGATCGAGCGCGTCTTGCTGGAGACTGGTGTGTTTCCGCAGATCGCGATGGAAATGGATCACCTCGAAGCCGTGGTCGGTATGGTCCGTGTCGGCTTGGGAGTGGCAATCGTGCCACGCTGGGCGGTGCGTGCAGAGACGGCGAGCGGGTACGTGGCCACGGTCTCCATCGGCAAGAGCGGCCTGGGTCGCGGCTGGGGCCTCGGCTTCCGCGAAGCGAATCATCAATTGCAGACGCTGAAAGCGTTCGCGCGACTGTGTACGGAGCGCTTGCCGCAATTGCTGACTCCGTAGGAAAGCGGACGGGAGAGGCCGCCGCTTGACTCGCGGTGAGCGGTAGACGACACCAAGCGCAGGGAGGGCTGCGTGATGCGCGTGCGGATCAGTCGAATCGGGTTGACGCTGCTGTTGGCGGTGAGCGTGAGCGGCTGCGGTTACAACACCATGGTGTCGCTCAAAGAGCAGATCGACGCGACGTGGGCGCAGGTGGAGAACCAACTGCAGCGGCGCAACGATTTGATTCCGAATCTGGTCGAAACCACCAAGGGTTACGCAGGACACGAAAAGGAAGTGTTCGAGCGCATCGCCGACGCGCGCTCGAAGCTGATCGGTGCCGGCTCACGCTCGGAAAAGATCGACGCGGCCGAGAATCTGGGCTCGGCGCTCTCGCGTTTGCTGGTGATCAGCGAGCAGTATCCGCAGCTGAAGGCCGACGCGCAGTTCGCGCGCTTGTCGGACGAACTCGCCGGCACCGAGAACCGCATCGCCACCGAACGCCGCCGCTACAACGACACCGTGCGCGAGTACAACACCTACATCAAAAGACTTCCGCAAGCGGCCTTCGCCCACTGGTTCGGCTTTAGCGACGAGAAATATTTCGAGGCCTCTAAGGAAGCGCAGCAGGTACCGAAGGTAGCGTTTTGAGCGAGTCGCTGCTGATGGCTGGATGGCTGATAGCTGATGGCCGATAGCTGGTGGTTAGGACGGGCGGTGTGCGTTCGCCTTCTGACCAAATGCCATCAGCCATCCGCCATCGGCTAGCGAGCCGCGTCGCTGATCTCGTGACCGTCGGTGGCCAGAAAGTTTCCCGCTTGCGCGCCGGCTTCGGGGATAAGGCCGGTGACACCGTGGCCGGAGAGTTCGGGCTGACCGTACTCCGTCATCACGAAGCGCCAGATGCCGCTGCAGCTGTCGGATGACGTGCAGCCGTGGGTCGCCTTCGCGTCGGGTAGGCCCATGGTTAAGGCGAGCGCGTCGGTGGTGAAATTGGGCAGCACGTTGTCGACGATGCCTTCGTGCACCAGGATCGATTTGGGAGGTACGCCGGGCAGGCCCTTTGTGGGATCAAGGATGTAGGGTGCCAGGTTGATCGGGTCGGCCGGGTCGATGTACCACTGCGAGAGTTGACTGAAGCGGTAAAAGAACACCGGGAACAACGGATCGTCGAGCGCGATGCCGGCGGTGTTTGCGATCAGCGGTTTGAGCAGTCTGCCGATCTCCGCCGACTGAATGATGCTGGGCAAACCGCCGCCCGGGACGCTGAGCATGCCGACCTTCACCAGCGACTCGACGCCCATGTAGAGCGTGCCCATGATGCCGCCGAGCGAGACGCCCATATAATTGATGCGCGTCTTGTCGACCTGCGCGAGTGGGCCGACGGTGGTGTGGCGAATCATGCGCGCGAGTTGCAAATAGTCGACGATGGTCTGGCGGAAATTCTCGCGCGTGATGAAACCGTTGCTGAGCACGAAGAAGTTCGCCATGCTGCCGCGCCGTCCATGTTGCACATCGGAGATGCCGATCGCCATCATCGGGGCGTCGCCGATCAATTGCGAAACGAAGACCGTGTTGCGACCACTGCCCCCGAGCCCGTGACCGAAGATCGTGATCGGGTAGCCGCCCGGCGGTGGCGGTGTCTTCGGGATCGTCATGTAGAAATCGAGGTGGTTCTGTTTCGGCGTCGTGCGCAGTGCAATGCGGTCGGGATCGAAGATGCCCTCTGCGGTGCGGAAATCGTACGAGTCGAATACGCCGATGGCGACCGCTGAGACATTGGGTGACGTGGCGCTCCCGATCAGATCTTGGAACTCTGGCGTGCCCTCGGCAAACACGCCGAGCGTCAGGCCGCGGATCGGCGAGTTGTCGAACACCGGATCGGCGGCAGGCAACCGGCCGCTGTCGAACACGTCGCGGATCGCGATCAAATCATCGGCGATCGACTGCGTGGTGAACGTGTCGATGGCGACGATATCGTCGACGGTGATGCTGAAGCGCTCGTGCAACTTGCTCAGCACCGGAGCGAGCGTAGCCAGCCAGGTGGTTGTCGCCGCGTCGGCGGGTCCGTGGCCGTGGAGCCTGGCACTGAGGTCTGCGGATTGAATGAGTGCGTGGCCGTCCGCGTCGTGCGCGGCACTGCGGGTGACGGCGTAGACGTAGCGAGTCTTCGGCTTCAGCGGCAGGACGGGTTGAATCTCGATGGCATAGTCGCCGCTGATGTCGGGAGTGACCGCCGCGACCGTGACTGGTGCCTCCTGGAGATCATCTAGCTGCAGAACCACGACATCGCCTTGCGCAAGTTCCGGCACGATCACCACGCGATCGACCTTGACGCGGATCGGCGCGAAGGTGCTGAAACCGGTCAAGGCGGTGAGCTGATCCGCAACGGTGTTGGAGAGATCGCGTGCGGTGTCGAAGGTCGAATCGGCCGGTAGATCCGCGCCGATCAGCGCGCCGGTGACGTGGACGTGGCCGGTATCGTCGAGCAGCCGATCGCTCGGAAACGGATTCGCGGGGTCGAGTGCATCGTTGGAGAACAGGGCTATCGGACCGGTCGGGATCGGGGTGACGGTAGGGGTTGCCGTAAACGATCGTGTCGGCGAAGCGGTCGGCGTGCAGACACATGACGGCGAAAGCGTGACTGTTGCCGTGTTGGTGATCGTGGCCGATGGGGTGGCTGTTGCGGAAGGCCGCAGGGTCGCAGTGGCGACGGCGATGGTCGCCGTGTGCGAAGCCGTCGGTACGACGACCGGCATGGACGAATTGCCCCCGCAGCCAGCGAGGCCCACGAGCAAACCGACTACGATTCCAAATTGCGCGCGATGCATGCAGATCCCTTGTTGTGAGTTGCGGAGGATGAGTGCGGGGTTATAGGTCAGGGTCGATTGAGTCAAGCGAGACCGCATCAGTAACAAGCCCAAACGCGGCAAAGTCAAAACGCAAGGCGCAGGAAGATGGTTGCTCGTGTATCGAGGCCCGTGGTACCAAGGAACAGAAGAGTCCGCTGCAGAGGTGGAGCGTTTCATGCACTGGCCCGTCCGTTACCGCCCGCTTGTTTGGATCGCCTTGGTGCTGGGGAGTTCAGTTGCCACGGCCGCGATCGGTTGGTCGGCCGCTCACGCGCAGCTGGACCCGAACGTTTGCTTCGCGGTCGCTAACACCGATGACGTGTTGGTGAGCGTCAACAAGACGACCGGCATCGAGACTACGATCGGCTTGACCACGGACGCAACCGATACTGCCATCAGCATCGAAGCCATCGCGTTGCCGCCGGCGGGGAGCGTGCTGTACGCTGCTGCCGCCGATCGTCTCGGGACGCTCGACCGCGCGACCGGTGCGTTCACCGCTCTCCCGAATTCGTTCGGCACCGGCGACGGGTTCGACGGCCCCGTGACCTTCGACGATGTGAAGGGCCTCACCTTCGAACCGGCCACCGGGATCCTGTACGGCAGCCACCGGCGGCTGATTGAGGATGACGTGCTGATTCAGATCGATCCGGCCAGCGGAGCGCGCATCCCGCAGGCCTTTGGTGTCGGACAGGACTACGTTCCAATCAGCGGCTGCCTCGATGATATCGAGGACCTCGCCTTCGATCCGCTCGATGGCCAGTTGTACGCGGTGAGCAATACGGGTGAGATCTTTGATGAGTTGGTGAGCGTCGACAAGACGGACGGCTCGTGTACATCGGTCGGAGCGCTGCAAGATCCGTCGGCGGTTGGAATCGACGATATGGGTGGGCTGAGCTTCGACAAGTCTGGGCAGCTCTACGGTACCACCGGCGCGGGCGCGGGTTTCGACGCGAACAAGCTGTGGGCGATCGACAAGCTGACAGCGGTCGCGACCGAAGTGGGGGCGCTGGGGTTGGATGGCTACGAAGCGGTCGCGTGTCCGATGAGCGGGTGCGAACTGCAGTTCCGCATACGCCATTCCGGCACTGAAGTGCTCGGCAGCACGATCTTCTACCAGCTCCTGTGGTTGAACCCGTGCAGGGGTGATGCGTCGAACGTGGTGATCACCAGCGTGCTGCCGCCTGGCCTGTCGATCCGCGGCGTGTCAGCGAGCGCGGCCGCGCTCGTGAATGGCAGCACCGTCACCCTCTTCGCCGGCTCTTTGCCGAAAGGCCCGTCGGGCATGGCGACGATCAAGGCGCTGATCGACCCCGGCCTTGCGGCCGCCAGCGTTCTCGAAAATCGCGCGACGCTTACCGACGCATTCGGGCGGCAAGTGGCGGCGAGTGACGTGTTGCGACCGCGGGCAAATCAGCGCGCAGGACTGTTTCTGACCCTCACCGCGCCAAGGAAAGCGGTGCCGGGTGGAACGATGACGTACCTCGCTCGCTATCGCGGTGCGGCCGCCGGAGCCGCACTGACGCTCGCGCTGCCTGCGGGTGTCACGGTTCTCTCGACATCATTGGCGCCCAGTCGCATCGCCACGGGGACGCTCACGTGGCTGAATCTCCCGGTTCCGTCGGGACTGCTGGTGGTGAAGACACGGGTCGACCCGCAGGTGTCGGTGCCGACCATCCTCTCGGTCGATGCCACTGTTACCGACGGTACTGGTGCGGCAGCCGCCGCCAGTCGCGACACGGTCGCGAGCAACGGGAGCAGTGCGGCGAGCTCGCGGGAACTCACGCTCTCCGTCGTCGCTCCGACGGCCGTACGCCGAGGGCTGACGGCGCAATTGCTCATCCGCTTCCGCAACCTCAGCGGAAGCGGCGATCTCTCCGTGACGTTACCGGCGGGGCTTACCGCCGAACTCACGGCGCCCAACGCGGGACTCGGGGTCGATGGGCAGCTCGTCTGGAGCGGGCTGCCCGGGCCAAGTGGCACCGTGAAGATCCGCGCATTGCTGAATGCGAGCGCAGTACCCGCGAGCGTGTTATCGATCGCCGCGTCCCTCACCGACAGCGGCGGCCACTCCGCGAGCGAGGTCCGTAGCGCCATCGTCCGCGAATAGCGCCGCGCGGCAGCGTCTCCCGGTCTCCGCGGCTGGTCAGTCTGACTTTCTCGTCCAATCTCCGCCCGCAATCCGTTGTAGCCCGGTCACCGGACGGTTGTAGACGTACACCCACGCAGTCACTGTCCGGCCGTTGGCCAGACGCGCGCGACAACGGCGACGGATGTATAGCTCCGCCGCGACAGCCTCTTCGTATGCGTCGAGCACCGGCAGCGCCGCGGCGCCGTCGGCAAACTCGAGCACCACGCCGCTCACACGCTCCGCGGCAGTGCGTCCGGGGCGGAGCGCCGGATACGGTCCGATGTCGTACAAACGCCCGCTGATGCTACCGCCGGCGACCCGTCGCCAACGCGACGCGTCGCCGACGACGGCATTGACGCGAGCGCCATCGCGTAGCGTGCCGTAGACGAATACGAGGGCAGAGACAGACCACCCATTTTCTAAGGGCGACGATCGATGCCTTCGACGCTTCGCCATGTGCGGTCAGATTGACGCCGGCGCGGTACCCTTAGTTACCTGCAGACCGAAGCGTTGCACCTCCGCGATGTACTTGCCTCCCACGCCCGTTGCAATCTTCACCTTGACTCGTTGGGAGGTGCGGGCTATGTCTGCCGGCAACTTTTGCTGGCAACCAACTTTTCC
>JBGOUW010000571.1:0-3178 GCA_041477755.1 Binatia bacterium | reverse complement strand
CGCCACCATCGCCACGCTCGCACCCGAGCCGCTGCGCGTCGCTGTGCGCGCTGTTGCTACTGCGGCGGCGCGGGAATCTGGCGCACTCATTCTCGGCATCCACCTCGAAGGCCCGTACCTCAATCCGCGCCGTGCTGGTGCGCAAGCCATGCAATGGATGCGCGCGCCGTCGATCGAGGAGTTCGACACGCTGCAAGAACTCAGCGGCGACTTGATTCGGCTCGTCACCGTCGCGCCCGAGATTGATGGCGCGATTCCCTTCATCCGTGCTCTGCGCGACCGCGGCGTAGTGGTGTCGGCGGGGCACTCGAACGCGACTGCCGCGGAGATGACGTTGGCGGTGCACGCCGGTGTTACGCACGTGACTCATCTGTTCAACGCCATGCGCGAACTACATCACCGCGAGCCCGGCATCGCCGGCGTCGCGCTGACCGACGATCGGCTGTCGACCGAGCTGATTTGCGACGGTCATCATCTGAGCCCGGCTGTCGTCGATCTCGCGTTGCGCAGCAAGCCGCCGCTGCAAGCAGTGTTGATCAGCGATGCAGTCGGTGCCCTCGGTTTGCCCGATGGTGACTACGAGATGTTTGGCGTGACCTGTGTCGTCGCGGGCGGGGCCGTGCGGCTCAAAGCTGGCGGTCAGCTCGCGGGTAGTTGCCTCACGCTCGATCGCGCGCTGCGCAACCTGCGGCAGTGGCAACCGCGACGGCCCCTGGCCGACCTCATTCACGCCGCGTCGTGGGCGCCGGCGCGCGCGCTCGGCCTCGATCGCCAGCGCGGAACCATCGAAGCCGGCAAGCAAGCGGATCTGGTGCTGCTCAACCCGGACCTGACCGTGCAGCGCACCTGGTGCGGCGGTGTCCAAGTGTGGCCTGGGTCACTTTTGCACTAGTGTAGTCTCTCGCAAATCTCACGTCGATCGAGTGAACGTTCCGTCACCCTCGCCCAGAGAGACTGTCGGAAAAAGAAACGGGCGGGACGCCCGCCCTACCGAGCATTTCGAAATTCAAACAGAATCCGGGTAGCGCAGGCGGCCTCGCCTGCGTCTTCAGAGCATCTATCGACAGTCTCAAAAGAGAGAGGGAACCCACATTGCGGCGCGCTTCATCCTTGCGTGCGATGCGCACATTTTCGAGACACGACACTCGCGCTTAGAAAATAGACTCCAAACAAAATCCTTGACAGCCCCCCCCCCAGTTGGGGCATACACCAACACGCTTCAGTTTGAACAAGAAAGGACTTTGGTGATGACGAGGTTCACCGCCAAGTGGTTCACCGGTTTGGCGCTCATTGGTCTAGTCATGAGTCTGCCTCGCTATGTAGGCGCGCAGAAAGCTGCCGACGACGCTCGGACTGCGCACGGGACGTGGCGCGTCAGCGACAGCAAGTCGAGCGATGCGTCGAGCGGTTCGCCGAGCGGGAGTTGGCAAGCCCGCTACCGGGTTGATGCCGCGGGCGCCATCGACGGCACGATAGCCTTTACCGGCATGGGCGAAGGCAAGCCGGCGGCGATTGCGGGCCGCGTCGACGGCGATCGCATCAGCTTTGGTGGCGTGTCACGCAAGCAGGACGACTCGGCCGCCGCCGAGCCAGTGTGGGACTTCGACGGCGTCATCCGTGGCGCGCGGATCAAGGGCACCTTCGTCGATGCCGCCGGCCGCACGGGAGAGTGGGACGGTTGGTGGACGGTGAGCGAGCGCGAGCGCAAGGCGCGCGAACAGACTGACGCGGCCGTTGCTCGTTAGGAATGGAGGTCGTCATGTGCACGATCACGCAATCAACGCGGCTGCTCGCCCGCGCCGCATCAACCATTGGGCTGCTCTCGTTACTGTTGGCAGCGCCGGCCGAGGCGCAAACGATCACCATCGGTTTGGCGTGCGGCGCGCCGGGCACGTCGGTGTGGTTCGACGTCACGCTCGATCCGCAAGGCAAGAGCATCGCCGCGACGCAAAACGACATCCTCTTCAACAGCACGAACGCACCGATCGCGACGTGCGTGAAGAACGATCTGCTGACCAAGGACCTGCGTTCCGGCTTTCTACCGGCCGGGTGTAGCGGGACGACGTGCGACACGCTGCGGGGCTTCGTGCTCTCGACGTCGAACTCCGATGCGATCCTGAGCCCGACCGTGATCTATAGCTGCCGAGTAGACATACCGACGACCGCGACCGCGGGCAACTACCCGCTGTTGATTCGAAACGTGTCGGGGGCCGACCCGGTGAGCAATCCCAAACCGATCTCGGGTGTGAACGGCCAGGTGAGTGTCACGTCGGGTACGTGCGGCTGTTGACGCGCGGCCCTGACCATCGCCACGACCGCCGCAGACCGACCCAACGACCAGACCTGACATCAGTTGGCCTCTGAAGGAGCGTGCAATGGCAGACCAAACGCTTGCCCCCGAAGTCCCCTCGCGGCCAGTACCAGCCGTCGTACGTCGCACGATCGTCGGCGGGTTGAGGTGGACCTTGCTTGTGGTGGGTTTCCTTGCAGCGACCAGACTTTCCGCGATGGCGTGTCCCCCGGTCTGCGTAGGCGACTGCAACAGTGACTGCGCAGTCACCGTCGACGAGCTGATCATCGGGGTGAACATCGCGCTGGGCACGAGTCCGCTTTCTCTCTGCCCATCGTTCGACACTCCCCCGACAGTTGACGGGGAGGTTAAGGTGGAAGAGCTGATCATGGGCGTGAACAATGCGCTGAACAACTGCCCGCTGGCTGCGATCGCGACACCGACGAACTCACAAACGCCGACGCGCACGTTCACGCCGAGCTTTACGCCGACCAAGCCCACGCCAACGAACACCAAGACGCCCACAGGAACTAAGCCGCCATCACCGACAATAACGGTCACGCCGACGATTACACTCACACGCACCTTCACGTTCACGCCGACACCCACAAACCCGCCTGTGTCGGGCATGCTGAAGATTCGCGTGATCAACTCGCGAGGCACTGCTACCAGTGCCTCGCTTGTAGGGACCATGAGCAAGACAACCATTGGCAACGGGCGCGGCATGGGGGCCGACTACACCGTCGACAGCGTCACCCGGAGCCTGTCAATGAAAATGAGACAGTCATGTTCCGAATTTAGTGTAGCGCCCGCAGCGCCGAGAGACTGATCGACACGGCGTGCACGGTGTTTCTGGGGGTACCTACGTCCTCACTCAGGTTGAGTTCG